>BQIY01000074.1 GCA_021604265.1 Nitrospirales bacterium | reverse complement strand
GCCGTTCCATCAAGTTTCGTGAGAGCCAGGCCTGTGACGCCAAGCGATTCATGAAATTGTTTCGCTTGAGCAATGGTGTTTTGCCCTAACGTCCCGTCGAGCGTCAGAAGGACTTCGTGGGGTGCTCCGGGAAGTTCTCGTGTGATCACCCGTTTCATCTTTTCGAGTTCTTGCATGAGATTGACTTTGGTGTGAAGCCGTCCAGCTGTATCGATTAAGACGATATCGCTTTTGCGAGCCTTGGCCGCGACGATTCCATCGAAGACGACGGCCGCAGGGTCTGCGCCCTGCTGATGTCGAATGACGTCGACTCCAATGCGATTTCCCCATGTCACGAGTTGTTCCGTTGCCGCGGCACGAAACGTATCGGCTGCGACAAATAATGGTTGTAGTCCGGATTGCTGAACACGTTTGCCGAGTTTGGCGATTGTCGTGGTTTTCCCAACACCATTAATGCCGATAGCGAGCAGCACATAGGGTCGGGGCCCTTGTCGAATTAAGGTTTCGAGCGAATCTGATTGAATGGGCTGGAATATTTGCAGCAATGTGTCTTTAAAGGGTTGAAGGGGATCACCTGAGTCAGTTGTGACACCCTCTGTTCGGATTTGATCCATTAAGCGTTCGACGACGCGAACGCCCACATCGGCTCCGAGTAATGCCTCTTCAACTTCTTCGAGAACTGCGGGGTCAGGCCCTGTCCCGATCAGGCGTTGTAAGGAACCCTGGACACTCTTGCGAGTTTTTGTTAGTCCATCTTGTAAGCGTTGTAACCATCCCATAGTAAGTCTAATTCGTGACGATATATGTTTGACGTATGATATGAACGGTGCAACAGATTTGTATGGTCTGAGCTGAGAAATCCATTACCGAAGTTTTGTTCTTTTTCTCAAAATTTTGGGAATTGGGTGAAGTGTTGTCAGGATCGCCCGTTCTTTTCGCCGCATGCGTTGGGCCTCACGTTCTCCGCGTTCATGGTCATAGCCCACGAGATGTAAAATGCCGTGAGTCAGGAGGTGTAGCATCTCTTGATCAAGAGAGTGTCCATAGGTTGTCGCTTGACGTTCAGCCATGGGTACGGAAATAACGACGTCTCCAAGCAGTGATGTCCGAGGACCTGGTCCTTCCCATAATGGGAACGCGAGCACGTCGGTTGGCCGGTCCTGATGACGATATTGCCGGTTTAACGTTCGCATACGCGCGTTGCCCACGAGTTCAAGACTGAGTTCTGAGTCTTGAACGCCGGCTCTGTTGAGAATCTTCTGCGCGACTGTACGAAGGGCGTGTTCGTTGATCCGTGTTTGGCGAAGCCCGGAACGGAGAAGAACGGGCATCAGTCCAGTCGATTTCTGTACAAAGCCCGAATCAAGAAAGGGTGTACTTTCTTGGCTTGAGGCAGGTGAGGCTCATCGCGATTCCTGCGTATGAGCGGTCTTCTGTCCATATTGATCGTAGGCTTTAATGATGGCTCGTACAAGCGCATGCCGCACCACATCTCGTTCTGTAAAGTGTATGAATTTAATATCTTCAATATCTTGAAGAATTTCAGCGATTTGCACAAGACCCGACGTCTGAGTTGGTGGCAGATCAACCTGGGTAATGTCACCAGTCACGATAGCTTTGGAGTGGGTGCCCAGTCTTGTTAAAAACATTTTCATTTGTTCTGCCGTTGCATTTTGCGATTCATCAAGGATCACAAACGCATCGTTGAGCGTTCGCCCTCTCATGAACGCTAACGGCGCGATTTCAATCTCTCCACGTTCAACCAGCCGGTTGGCCCGTTCAATATCCATCATACTATAGAGTGCATCGTAGAGGGGGCGAAGATACGGATGGACTTTGGCGATCATATCACCAGGTAAAAAGCCAAGCCGTTCACCCGCTTCCACAGCCGGCCGTGCGAGGACAATTCGACTGACTTCTCGTTTGTTAAACGCCGCCAAGGCCATCGCCATGGCCAGGTACGTTTTCCCAGTGCCGGCTGGACCAATGGCAACCACTAAGTCGTACTGTTGAATGGCTTCAATATAGGATTGTTGTGCCGGTGACTTGGGGACAATGCCGCCTTTTTTCACGTTGGGATTGCTTGGGGAAGGGTCGAGGGAGAATTTTTTGAGGGGACGTTCGAGTTCCGTTTCCGTGGACCGAAGGGCGCGAGTGATATCATCAGGTTTTAATTCGTAGTAGTCCCGAGTCCAGTCACCTAACTCATGTAAGATGCGTTCCGCTCGCAGTACGGCATCAGGTTGTCCCTCTAGTGTGATCTCATCACCCCGAGCGGTCATATCGACATTGAGTTCTCCTTCGATCATGCGAAGATGTAAATCGTGTGGCCCAAACAGATTGGCCAGATCAACTCCCTCTTTGAGTTTCAATTTTTTCACGTACGAGTCGAAGCCGTTTCCCTTGTCTTGCATCTAGATGGAGAAGTCTAACAGAGGGAATAGGAGGAGACAAGATTTTGCCTAGTTGTCGAGTGGGGTTGTGAAGACCGGCATGGAAAGATGAGCAACGCCTTCTTGCGTCACCGAAGAGAGGACTTCCCGTTATTTGGTCTTTACCGCATTCGAAGACTTGTGACATTCATGCCTTTTCATGCCACGTACCGCCACTTGGACGCCCACCATCACGAGTAGCGAGGATTATCAGGTCTACGCCCGATGGACGACGCACACTACTCAGGCCACCAATGCTACCTATACGGTGCACCACACCGGCGGCAGTACGCCGGTGGTCGTCAATCACCAAACCGACGGCGGGCAATGGCACCTGCTCGGCACCTTTCCGCTGGCCGCTGGCCAGAATCATCGGGTGGACCTCTCGGCCCAAGCCAATGGCTCCGTGGTGGCGGATGCCGTCTACGTGGTGCCGGCCAGTGCCGCGACGAATGCCGTCACCTGGACACCCACGCTGACGACGACCGAAACACTGGATATCTATGCCAAGTGGACGAGTGAGGCGGATCGAGCCGATGACGTGACCTATACCGTACACCATGCGGGCGGCAGTACCCCCATTGTCGTCAATCAACGGCAAAATGGGGGAACGTGGCACCATCTCGGACAATTTAGTATGGCCCCATCCAGCAACCATCGGGTTGTTGTTGCCGATACTACGAATCAGACCACCAAAGCCAGGTCTGTTCCCAGGCCATAGACAGTACCAAGCAAGGGTATCGTTGAGAACGTCATCACCCATGTCATCGACTGACTGATGCATGAAAGCGTGTGCATGTGTTGGTCAAACCATGATCGCGCAATGGCAAGGCTGATGTGAGCACGTGGAAATGTGATTGACCGGCGGATTCGGAGGACCGGGGTTGTGGTGGCCGATGCCGTCCGGTTTGTGAGTGCGGGAACTGGTGGTGGGACGGGTCTCCTCTATGTCCATGCCGATCATCTGGGGACGCCGCAAAAGATGACGGATGGAAATCAAGCGGTCGTCTGGGATGCGGTGTACAAACCATTCGGAGACACGCACTCGATTGCGGGAACAGCTTCAAATAACCAACGCTTTCCCGGGCAGTATGCGGATGCGGAGACGGGTTTCCATCAGAACTACTTTCGAGACTATGATCCCAGCACGGGTCGGTATGTCGAAAGTGATCCGATTGGATTAAAGGGTGGGGACAATACCTATCTCTATGCACGTGGAAATCCAATTATTTTTATTGATTTCACAGGGAAGAATCCGTGCGCAGCCAATAATGGAAACTGTGAGCAACCTCTTCGTTTCATCAGTACTTCTGGAGGTTCCGCGTGCGATCGTCCCCAAGGGCCCTGCGACCCTGAAGTTCAGAGATGTATTGCTGCAGGTCGTGCACAGGGGGAAGAAGGCAATGGTAACTGTTTTGCAGATATAATGGAGGGTGCTATGGGTTGTCAGACAGAGGCTTGCGTACAAGGGTGGTTGTACCGAGCAATCATAACATGTCAGGGAGGAGCAACGGGTACTAAGATACCTTCCGATTGCAAAAACGGAGTTCAGAATTGTTCATATAGACAGGATCCCATCGAAGGTCGCCCTCCGGGAAGATTTAACGATTGAGGAATGAATCATTTATGAGATTAGATTTTAAAAAAGCAATTGAGGTTTATCCAATTGCTTGGAAGAGTTTCCTGTTCTTTCTTATACTGTTTGGCGTATTAACATGCGATGCCATGCCTGCCTTGGAACAGGATAGTCTTTCTGGTCCAGTTAAAGTTCTTCATTGGAAACAATATGATGACGATTCTCCTTGGGCAGTGTTTATCACACGAAAATATGATAGATCTGGCCGTGAATTAGAAGCGACTTCAGGGGGAGAACACGAGGGAGAGATTATTTCTTCTATCACATATATAAATGTCTATGATGCCGACGGACAAAAAATTAAAATGACAGAGATGTGGCAGGATGGTACTCCAAATATTGAAGTGTTATACGCATATGATAAACAAGGAAAGAAAACTATGGAAGTTTCCTACAGACCTGATGGATCTTTCGTCTATTTGTTTTTCTATGTGTATGATCGACACGGAAATTGGATAGAAGAATATCGATATCGTAGCAACGGACCTCATTGGTTTTCATCTCGAAATGCAACGCATCGGTATGACGACCAAGGGAGAAAAGCTGAGACTGTAATTTTGGAACAAGACGGTAGTAAACGCAGTCAACGATATAACAAGAAAGCACAGATTATCGAAAGTAAAAAATATGACTTGAACGGGAGGCTCGAAAAATTGATGGTATTTACATACAACGGCCACGGTGATGAAAAAGAAACTCAGATTTTTGATGGCCAAAGAGACCTCCTCTCCCATATTCAGAACCATTATGATTATGATGCATATGGAAATTGGGTAAAAAGAATATCAAAGCGGTTCACTAAGAATGGAGAAGTTTTTGAAAAAGTGAATAATACTGATCGAACGATAACCTACTACGTAAATGATAACGCTCCCAGTTAAATAATGTCTGCGCTATAGGGATGCTTTCCTCTCTTGCCGTTCCTTCATTGCGATTTCTTTATTTACGATTTAATTGTACACTTGCCAATCATTACCACTTCTTATCCGATTGTAGCCAAAGAATAGCAAAATAGCGGACCCTGGAACTACCTCGGACAATTTAGCATGGCTCCATCCAGCAACCATCGGGTTGTTGTTGCCGATACTACGAATCAGACCACCAAAGCCAGGTCTGTTCCCAGGCCATAGACAGTACCAAGCAAGGGTATCGTTGAGAACGTCATCACCCATGTCATCGATTAACGGATGCATGAACGCGTGTGCATGTGTTGGTCAAACCATGATCGCGCAATGGCAAGGCTGATGTGAGTACGTGGGATTGTGATTGATTGGCGGATTCGGAGGGCAGGGGTCGTCGCCGATGCCGTCAGATTTGTGAGTGCGGGAACAGGAGGAGGCTCAGGCCTGTTCTACGTCCATGCCGATCATCTGGGGACGCCGCAGAAGATGACGGATGGGAATCAAGCGCTCGTCTGGGATGCGGTGTACAAGCCATTCGGAGAAGAACACAGTATTACGGGAACGGCTTCAAATAACCAACGGTTCCCAGGGCAGTATTTTGACCAAGAGAGCGGATATGTTTACAACCTGGCAAGGGACTATGATTCAAGTTCGGGGAGATATTCCCAATCAGATCCAATAGGTTTGGTTGGCGGACTTCATACGTATCTTTATGGCAAAGCTAACCCCTTAAGGTTTATTGATCCTTACGGCCTTGCAACTTGTGGGAGCGGAGCTAATGAACGCTTCGTTCCTGATAATCCATTTGGTTTTCCTTTTTCACCATGTTGCGAGCAGCATGATGATTGTTATGGGACATGTGGCACATCTAAGGGCACTTGCGACAGCAATTTTCTTCGTTGTATGCAAAATGGGTGTAGGAATTACTCAGGTGTCGCCATGTGGGCATGCAAGAAGACCGCTCAAGCTTATTATGCTGCCGTTGATAATTTTGGCGGTTCTGCATACAACAATGGTCAACAGGAAGCTTGTAGAAATGGGAATTGCTAATCTGAGGAAGTGATGATCTCATTATTATTTTACGGTCTTACTCTCCTATCGGTGAATATTCTTTGTAGTAATTTTTTTAGAACATTTTTTCAGAGCCTGGGACTGGCATTTTTGATTTCGGCGTCCTTATGTGGAATATATCAGATTGGAAATTACTTAATTTATGGACCGGACAAATTCATTGCTATTGCTGTCGTAATTCAATTTTCGGGGAGTTTTATTTTTTCAGTTCTTTTTGGGTTAATACATTTAATGTTCATGAAGAAACGAACTTAAATCAAACATTCCCTTTGGTAGAGAAAGGGTATCAGGAGTTTTTTTACTCTCTCCCTTGAGAATAAAGCCTTGGTCTGGGATGCGGTGTACTACGAATCCGGCCACTAAACCCTGGACCGTTCCCTTGCTCTACCGTCGTTGAGCGAGGTTCCAGCGTTGGGACTCGTGCCCCACGTTGTTGAACTACTGACATCATTCAAAGACTGACATAGCTGTTGTAGAGCACAATATCATGCGCAAGGCTGATTCAAGGGTATGCCTACATGCAAACTGCCGGTGGATGAGTAGCGTTTGGCGAGACGCATGCGATCACGGGAACGGCCAGTAACAATCAACGGTTTCCTGGACAATATGCGGATGCGGAGACGGGATTTAGTTATAATTACTTCAGAGATTATGATCCCAGCACCGGACGGTATGTTGAAAGTGATCCGATTGGGTTGAGTGGTGGAGCGAATACGTACGTCTATACCTATAATGATCCTATAAATCTGATAGATATCCTAGGATTAGAGGCATTCCAATGCTCAATAGGCGATAAACTAATAGATTTCTGTAAGAGGATTAACAAGGCGAGAGGAAAAGCAGCCGCTATTGTGGCTCTTTGTAGGCTATTAAACCTCGGCAACCCAGATGGTCTTGATAAAGGACGGACCCCAAGGCGAGGTCCTCCGCCAAGGCCACCACAACAAGAGGCGCCAGCAGGACCACCAGCGCCACCCCCTGGTAAACCTATGCCTAAAGGTGGTTCCTCGTCACCAAATAATGAAAGGTAAGACTTTCAAGGTATTAACTGAATGGGAACTTTGAATTCATCGAATTAAATATTGGTAATAGTAACTATGGATGCTCCAACCAACAGTCTCCTTGCCGAAGCCAAGCATTTATTGGATGATGAAAAATATGAAGAGGCACTAGTTTGTTACCTAAGTTTGGCAGAACAGGGAGAGCCACATGCCCAAACTATGGTTGGTTGGATTTATCAATATGGATTGGGAGTTCAGCAATGCGATAAGGAGGCCAAAAAGTGGTATGTACTTGCAGCTCAATCTGAATATTGCTCTGCTGAATTCTATTTAGGTGTTTTGTGTATGCAGAATGAGGATTATGAAAGTGGTAAAAATTGGTATGAAAAATCAGCAGCCCATGGGTATATGCCTGCAGTATATAGGCTAGCTTGGATATACCAAGAAGGAAAAGGAGTAAACGTTGATAAAGACCGGGCTTATGAGCTTTTTAATAAAAATGCCCAAGACGGCCATATATTTTCGCAAATGGCAAAAGCCAAAATACTTTTGAAGGGATGTAGAGGACCACTTGGAAGACTTGCTGGAGTTTACTATTATCTAAAAAGTAAGATTCAGCTCCCTATAGTTGCATTTCGAAATCTTGATAGTGATAGAGTTCGTCCGTAGTTCTTTGCCCACGTTAACCCACTCGATTATAGGAATAGGTGAAGAGAAATCTATGCTTACTCTCCTCTTCTCATCAGCTTTTTATGCTTACAAATTTTGATATGGGGTCAAGATGCTTGGCTTATGAAATAAGGTCTTAGGAGTAGTACGATGGTAACGACTCCCGTGCTTTTCTTAATTCACGTTCTTCGCGATATCCTGATAAAATCTATTCCCACTATCCCGACTGCCATCCATCGTTCCCTGATTAACTTTGCTTGATATTATAGAACAAGCAATTTGACCCCCATTCCATTCGGCAGATGCGCCACGCCTTCTTGGGTCACCGAAGAGAGGGCTTCCGGTCATTGTTGTTTTCAACAAGAGATGTGGTGGTTTGCCTTTTGGTCTTTGCCGCATTCGAAGGCTAAGGAGATTCATGCCTTTCATGACGGATTTGACCAACCAGCAGGTCCATCGTGTTTGGCTACTTAGGAAGTAGGCGTCTTTTTGATTAGGTCCGTTTTTGACAGGATGGGCAGTAAAATGAACTGCGTTCGGACGTGAGGCGTTTGATGATCTT
>BQIY01000073.1 GCA_021604265.1 Nitrospirales bacterium | reverse complement strand
GGGGGCTCAACCAGGCGTCAGAATCTAGTGTTACATAGGTGTTAGAAAAAGAGCGAAATGAGGACAAAAGGAGGTAAGAATTGACTAACAGAAGCAAATGGCAAAACGATGAATCACCAATAATAACGAGGGATTTCGCGTGTTATCATACACTTAGGCAATCCCCTCTCAGGTGCTCCCAAAGCAGGCGCGCTACCGGGCTGCGCTACGCCCCGACTGAATCTGTGAAAACCATGTGGTCTTGAGTCGAGCTTTCGCTTTTTGTAAAGCTAAGGCCCGATGACTGATTGTATTCTTTTCTTCAAGACTGACTTCTGCAAGCGTCTTGTGTAAGTCGGGAAGCCAAAATACAGGATCATACCCAAATCCTTGAGTACCCTGAACCGCCTCCGTGATCTCTCCTTCCAGAGTCCCTTCCATCACATCGACCTTGCCTTGAGGATTGACTATGGCTACTACTGTAAGAAAACGGGCCTGTCGATGTCCAGCGGTTACGCCGGAAAGTTCCTGAAGGAGCTTTTGGCAATTATCTTCATAGGTGGCATGTTCTCCGGCATATCGAGCAGCATACACACCGGGACGGCCGTCTAACGCTTGAACTTCTAACCCGGTATCGTCAGCCAGAGCCACATGTCCCGTATACTTGGCAATGCCCTGGGCTTTCTTGATGGCATTTTCTTCACAAGTCAGACCGTCTTCTTCAATGTCCGGTGCCTGCGGAAAGTCTCGCAATGTAAGAATCGTCACCGGAAGGTCATTGAGAAGAGCAAGAATTTCCTCTTGCTTGTGCTGATTGCCCGTCGCCAGCACGAGGACATCCTGGTCTTGCTGCTGATCATTCAAGCTAACGGTCCTATTAATTCCTTTTGCATCTTAATCAGGTCCTGAATGCCGATCCATCCCATAGACAGAAACGCATCAAGGTCTTTTTTCTCAAATGGCTCACCCTCAGCCGTCCCTTGAACTTCAACTAGATGACCGTTGCCGGTCATGACCAGGTTCATATCAACATCAGCCACTGAATCTTCATCATAGGCGAGATCAATACGAACTTCGCTGCCAATTTTCCCTATGCTGATCGCAGCGAGATAATCTTTCAGCGGCCGTTGCTTAATCAGTTGCTTGTCCTTGAGCTTCGTCATGGCATCGGCGAGCGCAATGAACGAACCGGTAATCGCAGCCGTTCGCGTCCCGCCATCGGCTTGAATGACATCACAGTCAATCCAGACGGTCCGCTCACCTAAAGCTATGGTATCTGTGACGGCGCGAAGCGCACGTCCAACTAATCGTTGAATCTCAAGCGTTCGCCCACCTTGTTTCCCACGATTGGCTTCACGCGGCATGCGGTCATGGGTTGAGCGAGGCAGCATACCATACTCTGCCGTGACCCACCCCTTACCCTTATCGCGAAGAAACGATGGAACTTTTTCTTCAACGGTGGCATTACAAATGACTTTGGTTTCTCCCATTTCAATGAGCACCGAACCTTCCGCATACTTTGTAAAGGAGCGGGTAATTTTCACGGGACGAATTTCATTGGGCATGCGCCCATCTGAACGTGTTGACGACATCTCGATCATGATAATATTCCTTTGAAAAAAGAGACTGATTATAAAGAGGGGTTCAGGAAAACACAAACATCTGGAGAAGCAGGGGCATGCTTATTGTTCGGGTTTCGAATGACGATTCCGCTCCGCCTGTCGTTGTTGTCGAACAAGCACAAACCGGAGACAGAGCAAGGCAATAATGAGCAAGCTTATCCCCCACACAAAGAGGTCTTCATAAGGAAAATGATAGGGCATATGGAGGTCGAACGATACGACTCACTGGATTGAACTGACGGTCACTCCTATTTTCGTTGACTCCAATTTCAACGAGTGGTAGATTCAAAACCATCTCAAGAACGCCTAAACCTGTCAGCATTATGTATGACTTCCGTGTTTTAAAAGATCAACTCGTTCAATTGCAAGAGAACCTCGGACCGCGGGGCCAAGATGTGCCTTGGGCTCTGGTTCAAAAACTCACCGAACAACGCCGCGAGTTGATCGCACGAGTCGAAGAGCTTCGTGGTCAGCTCAAACGAGGTTCCGACACGGTTGCCAAACTCAAACGAGAAAAACAGCCGACCGATGAAGCCACAACAGAACTTCGTGCATTGGGTGATCGCATTCAAGATATTGAAGGCCAATTGCGAGAGGTCGAAGAACAATTACAGTCTCACGCACTTCGTATTCCGAACGTTCCACACGAATCCGTTCCTCAGGGAGCCGATGCCGCGGACAATCAAGAAGTGCGACGCTGGGGAACGATTCCCACATTTGATTTTGAACCCCGGTCTCACGATGATCTCGGCGAGGCGCTTGGAATCTTTGATTTTGAGCGGGCCAGTAAATTAGCCGGAGCTCGCTTCTCCCTATCCTTAGGACTTGGCGCCAAACTGGAACGCGCTTTGGCGAATTTTATGCTGGACCTTCATGTTCGAGAACATGGGTACACCGAGGTTCTTCCGCCCTTCATCGTTAATCGAGCGAGCATGACCGGGACCGGACAGCTTCCGAAGTTTGAGGATGATGCCTTTCACTTGGCAAGCGAGGATTACTTTTTAATCCCAACGGCTGAAGTGCCTGTCACGAATATGTTCCAACATGAAATTATTCCAGAAACGGACTTGCCCATCCGATATGTGGCCCACACGCCCTGCTTTCGGAGAGAAGCGGGATCCTATGGGCAAGATACCAAAGGGCTCATTCGTGTCCATCAATTTAATAAAGTCGAACTCGTCACCTTTTCAACACCGGAAGAATCGTATGAGGCACATGAAGAGCTGACAAAGGCTGCCGAAAAAGTGCTGCAGGCTCTCGGTCTTCCCTACCGAGTCATGGCACTTTGCACTGGCGATATGGGGTTTGCAGCGGCCAAGACCTATGACTTGGAAGTCTGGCTTCCCTCACAACAGACCTATCGCGAGGTGTCGTCTTGCAGTAATTTCGAGGCCTTTCAAGCCAGGCGGGCCAATATTCGCTACCGCCCGAAACAAGGGAAACCCAATCACGTCCATACCTTAAATGGGTCTGGCCTGGCTGTCGGTCGTACCCTTGTGGCGATATTAGAAAACTACCAGCAAGCTGATGGCTCAGTTGCAATCCCTAATGTACTCCATTCCTATTTTCCGGATGCGACATTGATGACACCAAAGATTACGCCAAACACTTAACGCTACAAGTCAAGATTATGGACCATACCCGGTTGTCGCCACATACCTGGGATTTTCTTTCACACAAGCTCTTTGGCTCAGACAATGCCTGGATTACACTGCCACAGAAGTTATTCCTATGGAATTCAAAAGGTATCTACATCGATTATTATTACCCGAACCCCGACACCAAACATTATATCGGAGGAGAACAACTTCTAGGAAAACGAATTACGACGGTTCTGCCTCAACCCATGGCCAAAGGCGTACAATCCTCGGTATTTCAGATACTTGATATCCAACAACCACTTGTTGAATATTACGAATTAACCATGGAGCAACAACTCTATCGAGTTGCTGTTCGATTCCTGCCATTTGAAAACAACGTATTGGGATTGGTTAATGATTACGTCCATCTTGAACAAGAGGAGCCCCCGGTTGTGGGAAGTCATGTCGTCAAACGTCAAAAGAAACAAGTTCAGTAAGTCCTTCGCCACTCATCAAACACATAGTCAATTCAGAACCTTCATGACCACATCAGACTGGAGTCAATAGGGGCACGATCTCGGAGGGGTGCTAGAGTGGACGAATAGGCCGGTCTTGAAAACCGGAGTAGTGAAAGCTACCGTGGGTTCGAATCCCACCCCCTCCGCCATCCAGAAATTTCCTTCACTGAGAGACTAGAGCGGGGAAGACCCCATTCGTGATATGCCCATGAAAATGAAAAGGTGATAACCAAGTGGAGCAAAGGCAGGAGAGAACCTCATGTTGGATGGTCGCTCGTTGAGAAATACCTCAAGAACTCAAGACCTGAGTACGACAAGAGAGAGACAACATTTGAATTACTGCTTATCAGAGGTATGGAGGGGTGCTAGAGTGGACGAATAGGCCGGTCTTGAAAACCGGAGTCCTTCACGGGACCGTAGGTTCGAATCCTACCCCCTCCGCCAACACGCACCAACAATGCCGCTTGTTCATCAAGCAGTCATAACAGCTGACCATGTGTTCATCTTCTCAAGCACAAGCTACTCCCTTCCCCCCCTCCTCAATAAAATCACAATATTTGCCCGCATTGCCTAAGCGTTAACAGCTTTGCGGTGCCTCGTTTCACATTCCTTGAGCTTGTAAACAGTTTATCACTCTTGAGTATCACAATGATTTTGCTCGTTGTTGACGTACTCAAGTGAATCACGATCTAGCCGAGAAGGATAGGACAAGATTGGACGTTGTTTCCATATTTATCCTATGCAAGGAGGGGGCGAGATGAATATTAATGGGATTGAACAGGGACAAGGCGGGTTAAGTCAGTTGGCCAACTCACTGTCTACTGCCAGTAAGCCCGCGATTGCCGTACAACGACCGGATGAGGAAAAAGAATCGTCCAAGAGTGCATTGCAAACGGGAAATCCTCAAGAGCAGGGCATCAAAGTCGAAATATCACGGGCAGCTCAAGCATTGGCACAATCTGAGTTTTCATCACAGCACGGCACACAGCAGGACACTTCTTCTCTCTTAGACAGAGAGTAAGAAGGTCGTGAATTTTCCCAATGGTCATTCTCCATCGGTGAGATCGCTCTCAACGTGCAGCCGATTGATAATTGATCAACTGAAAATTATCGTATCGCCGCGTAAGTGGAAGAAGGCAACTTCTCAAACTATCTTGCATTTCCTATGAAACATCAAAATTGTGTGATTCATCCTTCGACTGCCTTGAAGGGTGAATCATCAGGGCTTGAATTTTAGAATCAGAATATCTCGAGGCAATGGTCAACGATGCATATCTCGGCATTCAATCTGCTCAAACATGCTGACCCAGTTATGCTATCACCGTGTGTGTCGCACGCTTCATTTGCGTGCAAGTTCTAGCTTCAATCATCTCTTAGATCAAGCTATCGCCTGACATAAAACAATTCACAGGCGTAAAGATAACCTTGAGCCCAGCCTTCATCGTAATATTTTTCGAGCTGCTTTCGTAACGCCTTAACATCTTTGTCATCATGACTTGGGCAAACTCCTTGCGAAAGGAGCATCTGATGTGCCACGTCCACTAACTGTTCACGCCGATCACGAAGATCTTGCGAAATGAACGTATGCACAACTTCTCGGGCTCTCTGAAGAACAAGCGACTCCTGAAACGTATCATACCCCTGTTTCGCCACAACACGTTCGCGGATAATCGATAGCTCTTCTTGAATACGCACCTGATCCTTGATCAACACTGAAAAGACATCTTTTTTGGCTTCATCGCGCAAGGTCTGCTCCATCGCCTCGAAAGCGACTCCTGGATCGGGCGTCGTATCCTCTGCCTGTCCAAATCCATCAACTTGCTGACGATAGCCGCCAAAGCGTAAACGATCATAGGCCTTTCGACTCTCTGGATCGTTCAAGACTTCATAGGCAGCATTAATTTCTCGAATTTTTATTTCAGCATCCGGCTTCCCTTGGTTGTGATCAGGATGATAACGCAGCGCCAGTTTCCTGTAGGCTTTTTTGATGTATTCATCCGAGGAATCTGGCTCAACTTCCAGGACGGCATAAAAATCAAGACGTGGCAAGGCAAGACTCCATAATGTAATACATGAGATTTCTTTTAGTCATGAATGTAGCATTGCATGGTTAAGACTTCTGAAGTCAGCGATACATCGCATACACATGTCTGGCGTGAGTGTCTATTGATAAAAAACTGGAAGGTGAAAAGAGAAATGAGTATTAGTGCGCTCTTCGTGTGAGAGGAGGACGGCCAGGGCCCCCTGGATGCCAGGGACGATTCCCATTTTGGACACGCATTGATGTTCGGCGTTTTCGTAAATGGTGAGCACAAAACCACCCGCTGATAGCCTTGCGAGGGCAATAGATGCAGAGCCCTGCCGCTTTGTGACGTTGTTGGTAGCGTTCTTGGCGTGTCATAACTATAATCATGATACCCAATCTGGTGAAATGTATTCAACTTTCTAATATTTCCAATATGTTATAACTATTTAATTACGATTCTCTTAACAAAAAAACACGACAACAACCTCATTGAATCATTTAATATATAACACATAATATTAATGCTTTACTTTAATTATTAACATAACCATACATTCTTGAGTATCGGCTTTTGTCTTTCGTGACTCATGTGCTACCTACTCCTACTTTGTAGCCTTCTGACAGTCCAAAGCCCAAGCATGCACGCCAGTTGCTTTTTAGAACAATCCCACACGCTCCCAATATTTCCGCACGACTCTTTTCAATATCTCCCTCACTCCCGCCACGGCGTTCATTACAATTTGAGTCTCACTCAACTTCAAGCACATGCTCCATCATTTGCGGCCAATCCCGCAGAAAAGACAGATCCAGAGATTGTCGAAATTGAAACTCTCTTGAAATTTCCTGAACGCTTTCATCAAAAAGCCGTAACGGTACGTGGCATCGTGAAGCAGCCGGAAATGCATCTCGATGAGACCAAACTCTTCTTTGATTTCGTCTTTGTCTTGCAACATGAAATAGCCTCGTTGATCGTGTTTGGCCGACATGACCGGACACAAGGCAGTAGTCCAATTGCCATGGATCATCAGGTTGAAGTGACCGGTATCTTTTGGAAAGATCGAATCGCTCATGACTATCATTTCGAAAATAACCTTGAAGCAATCACGGTCACCCCCTACCCGTCCTTAATTCCTGACCGCACGTCGTTTCACTCATGCGAAAATTCCTCTCATACTCTTATTTCAAGAATTTCAACAAATGCTCAACAGTCTCCCCTGTTCCTTCAGGAGGCATGGACTCCTTGGGAGGGAGAATCGACTGGACGCGCCCCAACGCGTTCGCCCACTGTCCGGACTCAAATTCATTAAGTGACAGCTCTTGGGCTCGCCCATAACGATGGGCAAAGTCGACAAGTGGCTGTTCATCAGCAAAATTGTGTCGTCTGACATACACCATCGGCTTTCCGAGCCGCACGGTCTCAACCGTCGTCGCATATCCCGGCTTGGTCATCACAACATCTGATTCAGCTAAAATTCGTCGAAATGATAGCCCGACCTTCTCTGTCGACCCAATCCGCTTGTAATTGCGGCAGTCCAAAGCTCCACTTACCAGAAACCGATACCCCTCTAGCGCATCGATCTGCTCAAGAGGCAGTGTGGACAAGGGAATTCCTCCAAAGGCAATGAGAACCAAACGTTCGTGTGAGTCCATTTTGAGTGTCTGCCGTATTGATGGCTCCGGTTCTACGAATGGCAACAGCACAGGACCGACATCATAGACTTCTGGAAATGCGACCATGGGAATGCCGGGATACGGGCGGATCATCATGCTGACCCCGTGATAGGCCTGACGAATGTGCGCCACAATGGTTTCGTGTTCCAAACAGCCAGGAACGAGATATTGGGCCAAGACTTGATCCCACGATAAGGAGCCAAACGCTACAGCGGGATAACCGGCCTCCACACCAGCGGCGATCCCCAAATGTGAGATATTTGAGAGGACGAGCACAGGCTTCGCCTTACGCATTGCATGCACTTCATCCATGACACGGCCTTTCCACCCGTCGTGAAACTGGGTATAGGCATTCCAGGTTTGCTCAACGTCAATACTCAGCGGACCACGTTGAATACAACCAATATCTTGCTGCGAATACGACCATTCCCAGGGTACGGTAAGTGTTTCTTGAAAGAAGGCTGCCGGCGTCGTCGTGCGCAGAAAAAAGCGCAGATGTGAATGCCGGCGCCCTAACTCATTGAGGATTGGAACCAGTTGCGCCGCATGTCCAAACCCATGTCCTGATATCGAACACCACACAAGGGACACCATTCTACCTCCTCACTTTCAAGTCATTGCGGATCAATTCTCACTCTGACTTGTTATTCATATACATCCACTCTACAATTTCCTAGAATTCGAACACGGATTATCGAAAAGACCGAAACCGATGCTAGATCAATCTTACAAGTCATTGGCTCCGTACTACCGCTACAGCTTACTCGTAGGAATCATCCTCATGAGTCAATTCATCCAGGCGTGCCCGCAACAATCTGCACGCTTCCCGACATCTGAAAATTCCCGGGAACACACGTCTTCTCCCACTCAATCAAACGTTGAAACGCAACTCCTTCAGACCGTTGAACATGCGGAAAACTTAGGGAAAGGGAATCCCTTGCTACTCAGC
>BQIY01000072.1 GCA_021604265.1 Nitrospirales bacterium | reverse complement strand
TTAAAATTCCGAACAGCCTCTTCCTGATCGGTATTCCACCCCATCATGCCTACCACAAGGTGTGTATACGGATCACTCTGAATCTTGCGGTGAATATCCTGTCTGAGTAAATCCAGCGCGTTCCAACTTCCGGCATAGGCCTTCTTGGGGTCCACCTCTTGCGCTTCATCCGGCCGGCAGAATCTGAGATGCGTGCGAGGATCATCGGCTCGATAATAGGCGTTGTAATGCGCGCAGCTTTTCAGGCCGTGCTGATCCCCAAAGTTCTCGAGTATATGGGAGATATACAGCAATTTGTCATCTTCACCGATTCTCGCGATATGCGCTCCCATCTTGTTTCCGGCGTTCGGAATAAGGACCGTATTCACATCTCCATCGCTTGCGATCATCTCCTTGGGGCTTTTTTCAACCCCGATAAGATATCCAGGGAAATTGAGACTAATCTCCGATGGATAATAGAGGGCAGCATGAAACCAGATTGGGGCCTTCTCCCACGTACCAAGATCCCGCTCACCGGTGCCTAATGTACGGATATCGGCTGAAGAGCAGGCCGAAAAAACCAAAAAGAGCACGGCGATCATCAATTTCATGACATGTTTCATAAATGCCTCACCTTGATTAGGTCGAAAAATTCGCAGGTTCGTGGCCACAGACATATCCTGCATTGTCATGGATACGTTTTATGACAGAGCTCCTTCGCTATTTCGTTAGACGGAGCATGACGCAACACGCTACCATTGGACCGGAGAAGAATACCGGCCGTCCTCCTTACACCTGAAGATCATGCATATCGAATTCAATAGACCATCAAGTCAAAAAACCAGCTTCTCACAGAGTGCCCAGCATCCTCTTGACGGAAACCTAGCAAAAATGATGAGATTTCGCAGTAAAAACTTTCCAAAACCATTACAATCGACCATGCATCGCTCGATGTAACATAATTTTTGCTCCCACACCTTCGAGAGAATCTGAAAGGAGTCGGATTCAATGCTGCCTGATTTCTTTTCATAGTTAAACGTCGGCCCGTTAACCCTCTTCGTTTCTATGGAGCTTCTATGCCGAATTACAAACGATTAAAAAATGTCTTGCAAGATGTCCCTGATGCGCGAGATTGGATCTACCAACCCGCGTTGATCCCACTGAAACAATCCATTGCCCCCCCAGAAGGGCTGCACATTCTCGACCAGAAAAGCGAAGGGGCCTGCACGGGATTTGCCGTGGCCGCTGCCATTAACTACTTAAATCCGCGCGAACGTCGACATTACCGTGTGAGCCCGCGCATGATTTACGAGATGGCTAAGCGTCATGACGAATGGCCTGGGGAGTTATACGATGGATCAAGCCTCCGTGGAGCGATTCACGGGTGGAAACACATGGGTGTCTGCTCAGAAGAACTCTGGCCCTACCGTGTGGGGAAAAAACACCGAGGCGACCTCACGATCGAACGAGCCAGGAACGCTCGCAAAAACACCGTTGGCGCATACTACCGGGTGCAGCCTAAGATTTCGCACTTTCATGCCGCGCTTAATGAAACGGGGGTGATCGCGGTGTCAGCCAAAGTGCACCGGGGCTGGGATAACTTGAAGACAGGAATCATCCCACAACAGGAAAGGTCTGATGGCGGACACGCCTTCGTGATTGTCGGATACAACGACACCGGCTTCTGGATTCAAAATTCGTGGGGAAGGAAATGGGGACAAGGCGGCCTTGCACTTTGGACATACGAAGACTGGATCTCCAACATCATGGATGCCTGGGTCTTTCGCCTGGCCCTTCCAACCCCTCAAATTTTCGACTTAAAACCAGAAGCGGCACTATTAGGCACCAAACAACGCGGCAAAGCCGAATTCTCATCAACATCGCGTGCATCGATCGCCGGCCATTTTGTTCATGTTGATGACGGACACTACAGAACATCAGGACGCTACTGGAGCACACCGGAAGATGTTGAACAAACAGCAGCCTTGGTCGGAGCAAGCACAAAATATCAACACCTTCTCTTTTATGTGCATGGCGGGCTCAATTCTCCCAAGGCCTCAGCCAAACGCATTGCGGCCTTAAAAGAACGGTTTAAGAGTAACGGAGTGTACCCGTTTCACATTATGTATGACACTGGCCTGGTAGAAGAACTCAAAGACCTCATTATTCGAAAGGAAAATAAAGCTAACGATCGAGTTGGCGGTCTGAGTGATTGGACCGACCGTTTTATTGAAGGCGTGGTCCGACGGCCAGGCACACTCCTGTGGGACGAAATGAAACAAGATGCGCACGATGCGTTTACCCCGCAGGGAGCCGGCACGGATGCCATCAATCGATTTACGAAGCACATTAAAAAATCGACAAATCCCAAAAAAATTCACCTTGTCGGACATAGTACGGGAGCCATCGTTATCGCTCACTTACTGCATACCTTGAGACGCTACCAGTTCAAAGTTGAGACCTGTACATTGCTGGCGCCAGCATGTAGCGTCGACCTATATCACTCGCATTACCTCCCAGTCCTCCAAGGCAAAACCACCTTGAAAATCAAAGATCTGACTATCTATAACTTGAAAGACGAACTTGAGCTGGACGACCAAGTAGCAAGAATTTACCGAAAGTCCCTTCTCTATCTCGTGTCGAATTCGTTGGAACGCCGGCCAGAGCCTCCACCAGAAGACCTCAAATCCAAACCGCTTTTAGGCATGCAAGTGTTTGAGAAACAGGTCAAGTCCGTGAGAGCAAAACCTAAATTCATCTACTCGAATGGAGTCGACGGCAGGAGGACGCGAAGTACGACACATGGAGGATTTGATAACGATATCTATACGATGAATCACGTCCTCGAACGGATGCTAGGGAAAAAACCAACAGATCCATTCACCACAGATGATCTGGATTATTAGGATATCTGTAATTGAAATATCGAGTGGGGTGAAACACCAAAGTAGGATGCCCATGAATTGCGTATGACACGCGGTACTACCGTATCCTAAGCCGCTTGTGATCCGCAATGCAGTCAGCCTTAGTGGACTTGCAACGAAGGTTCCATATCAATAACCTATGGAGCAATCAACTATCGTGCTCTAGACTTGGATGCCTCTAATCCGAATGCCAGATGGAATACAACTTCGTCTTAAAATGACTTTAAAGAGCATATTGCCCCTAACAACTATCGCATCCAAGAATACCTATTAATCCAAACAATTGTGAGGGCCTATTTCTTTAATACGAAGGGAGTGCACACCCCCCTACATCTGCCAATACACAAGAGCTTCAAGCGGATTGAGGCCTTTCAACCCAAAAAAGGCAAACGACACGACAAAGACCAGAAGGACTGCCAGAATAACAAGAAGGGTGACGTTCCACTTTTTCCGCGGGCGAGAGAACTGGGACTCTTCTTCATACATGGCCTTGGCTTCTTCCCAGAGAGGACTTCGCTTTCGTTCCTTCCGGAGGACCATCTTGTCAGCCGCCAACCGCCCATCCAACGCCTGGAACTCCTCTTCCTGAAAGTTCTGTTCTTGTAAATTTATCAAGGGAATCTTACCGACGGCGGAAGAACCGGCGCCGTCAAGGCCTCCCCTCCTTTCCTTAGTACGACGGGTATAAGGCACGCCGCAGTTTGGACAAAGCCATGTTTGTTCTCCCGCAACGGAAACGTCGGCTTCAGGTTCAACAGCCTCAGGACTCTCGGCTTTCGTTTGATGGTTCGCTGTTGGAGCCCCGCAATGAGGACAGGCATGCGCAAACTTGGATATAGGACTCCCGCAATCTTGACAGGCCAAGAGCGTCTCACTGGACTTCCCGTTCAATCGGTCCTTTTTACCAGGATAGGGAAAGGCGCATTGGGGACAGGAGCGTGCTTCTGACGAAACTTCTTTCTGACATTCCGGGCATTGGACAAGCGGCATCGGATGAGACCTCGCAATCCTCTTTAGATATTGTACGGACACACGGCTGGGAACACGTCCTTAATTATATAGCAAAGTCAGTACCTGTACGAGTACGAGAGAAAAACATAACAAGATTCAATATGTTATACTTTCTCATCGTCCTACGATATCAAATAACGGGAGAAAAGTGGAGGGAACCGCCTTCATATATTTTCTCTACACGGACACCTTTAATCGACACACGAAGCAGGAAAACGCACGTTCCCGGTACTATGCCCTTTATTTCCCATGCAACCACCGCCACAACCGTGTCGGGGACACCTTGGATGCTACAGAACACCTATAATCATTTATAGAGACAGATTCATACATGGGGCACCTGTAAGCCCTTGCAAAAAAGACCTTGAAGGGATCCCAAACAAGAGAAATCTTGTAACATTTCTGGTAATTTCCAGACTCCACATGCAACAGATGACGGAAGATTCAGAATCATATAGTTGATAAGAAGCCTTTTGCCTACACATCATTATTCATGACTAAGCAACGAGGAATTATGCAGAATGAAACCATAACACAAGCTGTCAGTGAACGGTACGCCAAAGCCGTGACCACTGGTGAAGAAATGTGCTGTCCAACCGGGTATAACCACGAAGAATTAGGAAAATTCATTCCGGAGGCCGTCTTAAAAGTTTCGTATGGCTGCGGAACGCCGGTGGGACTCACCACCGTCAAGCCTGGAGAAACCGTGCTGGACATTGGGTCAGGCGGCGGAATTGATTGTTTTGACGCGTCACGGCGAGTAGGACCAGACGGACAGGTCATTGGAATTGATATGACCGATGAAATGCTGGCCCTCGCTCGCAGTCAAGCGCCCATTGTCGCATCGAACTTGGGCTACCCCTCGTCCAATGTTGATTTTCGAAAAGGATTTGCCGACGCAATGCCGGTTGAAGACCAATGTATCGACCTCATTGTCTCCAACTGCGTCATTAACCTTGCTCCTGATAAATTGAAGGTCTTTGGAGAAATGTATCGTGTGCTCAAACCTGGCGGCCGCTTTACCATTTCCGATATTGTCGCCGATCAACCCATTCCCAATTATATGATTCATGACAATGAAAAATGGGGAGACTGCCTCTCGGGGGCATTGACGCTGGGTGACTACTGGGGAGGCTTACGGCAAGCAGGATTTGGTGGAATTCACCAAGTCGGCTTCATTCCCTGGCGCGTCATTGATGGGATTCACTTTTTGTCCCTCACCTTGACTGGGTACAAATTGCCTCACGCTTCATCCAAGCCATCTGCTCAATTCGCCACTTTCACCGGTCCATTCAGTGGAGTCACCGATGAACGCGGCCACACTTTCACACGGGGTATCCCTCAAACAATCGATGCCACGACAGAGCAATTATTGAAAAGCAGCCCTTATCAAGACCACTTCATCCTTTCTGACAATCCCGTCGCCCTCACACGCGAAGACCCGCGGTGGTCCTCCGTTCTGCCAGAACACACCCCTTGTGTATGGGAAGGGCATTTTGCACTCTTAACAGGCCCGTTTGTTGAGGCGTCGGACGACGACGACCACCTTTTCACATGTGGTGATGCAGTAGAAATCTGCTCAAAAACGCATAACGTCATACAGAGCGATGCCTACCAGAAATACTTTGTCACCATCAACCGCGCCAGCGAAACCGTCACCTCTCAAACATCGACATCCTGTAGTCCGGCAGACGGATGCTGTTAACCCTAACCATGATGTTAGCGACACCCTTCACACTCGTTCTCCTCTGCGGCTTGCAAACGCAACAGGAGACCTTCTCATGATTCGAGAGATTCCACTTTCGCAAACCAGGGCTGTTCCGTTGCAGAAGACTCAAATTGACGCCTTTGACCAAACACTAGCCGGCCACGGCATCGCATGCCTGACAGCCGACACCATATCGAGTCTCCAGATCAATATGGGAAAGCTTTGCAACCAAACCTGTCATCATTGTCATGTTGACGCAGGTCCGCAACGCACGGAAATTATGACTATCGAAACCATGGAAATGGTGTTGTCCGCCCTTAAACGATACCCGCAAATCACCACCGTAGACATTACTGGAGGGGCGCCGGAGATGAACCCGCATTTTGAGTATTTTGTCTCAGAATGTCGAACGCTGAATCGAAAAGTTATCGACCGTTGCAATCTGACTGTCTTCTTTGTCAAAGGCAAGGGACACCTCCCGCAATTTCTCGCCGAGCACCAGGTTGAAATCATTGCGTCATTGCCGTGCTATCTCGAAGATAATGTTGATGAACAACGAGGGAAGGGCGTGTTTGATCGGAGTATAAGCGCGCTTCGGCAACTCAACGCATTAGGATATGGCATGGAAGGAAGTCACCTTCAGCTCCATCTGGTCTATAACCCTCTCGGCCCCAATCTTCCTCCGGCACAAATAGAACTTGAAGACGACTACAAAAAAGAGTTGCACGCACGATTTGGGATTTCATTTAACAATCTCTACACGATTACTAATATGCCGATTCGTCGTTTCCTCGATGAATTAGAAGCCAACGGGCAGACCGACCAATACCTTGAACTGCTAGTCAACAGCTTTAATCCGGCATCCCTGCAGGGACTCATGTGTCGGTCATTAATCAGCATTGGATGGGACGGGATCCTGTATGACTGTGACTTCAATCAAATGCTGAACCTCACCACCCAAGCCCCCTCGCCTGCAACAATCGAGAACTTTGACCTTCCCGCACTCGAACATCGGCCCATTGTGACAGGAACCCATTGCTATGGTTGTACAGCAGGATCGGGGTCCTCATGCGGGGGCTCACTCGCCTAGATAGAAAACGTATCTCGTCGCTTATAATTCGTAGAAAGATTCTTCTGGTTGTTTTCTTGCGCTTCACGCTTCACGAACAACACTTCACGTTATTTCTCAAAATTTCAGGAAGGATGACTTTGCAAAAAACTGTTTGCACATTCGTGGCTACAAAAATAATACATTCGATCGTCCACTTTTCTCGTAATGGCAGAATCAGCCGTAATGTACACCTTACACACCGGGTCCTGGATCATCGCATCTTTCCCCAATAACCCACGCGTCTGCTCACTATTATTCCACTCGCGAATAGCACGGCGCACCATATAAAATAAGATCATGAGCAGGAGGAGAATGATGATAATTCGGTACATGAATTTCCTGTCTTTGGAGGATAATGACTCAGCCCCGTGACCTTGCTTCGAAACATCCAGCGAAGCATTCACCTCTTAGCAGTATAGCTGGGCACCTCGCTTGAGTCCAAGATGACGACGATTGCTAACCCCATTCATGGCCAGGAGATACCCAGGCCACAAACGCTCAACGCACTACTGACTTTGTCCTTTTAGTATAACTGAAACGGGTCGTCCGACGTGTAGACCCGACAGTCAATACCTTGAACTGTCGTCACAACCGACTTTACTTTCGATGTTTTCTGCGACTACATTGCTCTCTGAAGGGGTATTGGTTGCCTCACCTCATTTATCGGACTGAAACAAGGCTGGCAACTCTGTCAAGCCGAACACTCGTGAAGTTTATGGGCACCTCTAAAAGCATAGAGGCTTTTTCACAGGATATTGAACGGCCAGTTAACACAATGTCGCAATCTTCTCTTGTCAACTGTCCCTTTTAGCAGTCTTTTTATTTGAACAGGAGTACATGATGGTCACCATTGCATTGATGGGGGAACTGCAAACAATAGAAGGTGAACGAACGCTTGGATGTGAAATATCTGGACCAACATCAGTCAAACAATTGATACGAAATCAAGGCAAACCTCTGCGTGACGTCTTTCAATTATTGAAGGAAAAAAAGCTGATGGTGACCGTGAATCGGCGAATTGCCAGTGAAGACACTAAAGTCAACGAAGGGGATGTCGTCAATCTTGTGGCGCACGATGGGATGGGGAGGAGCGGGCTAACCCCCTCGCTCTACTGACGACCACGTCGTTCATCCGTCAGAACAAATCAGGTTATCAAACAACAAAAGGGGCAACGCTGTACAGGCGTTGCCCCTTTTGAGCATCGGACAGATTGTGATGGGCGCCTTAGATAACTCTCGACGAATGACTGGCCATTAGGAGGGGACTAATGAACCGTAAGCCTACTTCTTGACGCCTAAAATTTTGTCTTTGGCAGCTTTGGCCACTCTAAATTTCAGGACCTTCTTTGCCGGAATTTTAATGGCGGCACCCGTTTGCGGGTTTCGACCAATTCTGGCTTTGCGGTGTGCAAGAACCAGCTTCCCGATTCCTGGTAAGGTGAAAGAATTCTTGGCTTCCTTGTAGGACAATTCCGCCAAGTCATCAAGAATTTGCGTAGCGACCTTTTTCGTAATGTCTGCCTTCTTCGCTACATGATCGGCAATCTGAGACTTAGTCATCGCTTTTCCCATATACAGACCTCCTCCCGAGAGTAGATGTTAATTAACAGTGATCCGCCAGCTTTTGTCTTTGTAATGATATTACCAAGTGGAAGGAATGCCCCTTT
>BQIY01000071.1 GCA_021604265.1 Nitrospirales bacterium | reverse complement strand
GGCAGGCAATCTTTGAGTATATTGCATGCTTCTATAATCGCCAGCGCCTGCCTCAAACACTCGGCTATCGTAGTCCCGAGCAATTTGAGCAGGAGGCGTCTGACTCTTAACTTGCTGTCTGTCGTTTTAGGGTCACCTCACTACGTCCCCATCAAAAATCTTGCAACAGTCATCGAATTCAATCGATGAGTCTTTTCCCGGCTTTCATTGCTTCGCTGGCAACGCGCTCCGCCGTACCCCAGGCTTTCCCCACAACCTTCCCAACAGCTTCACCTGTTCTCTTCGCTACTCCTTGGGCTTTCCCCTTCACCGTTCGGGTTTTCTTTTGAGCCGACTTGAGACCAACGGCAGCTTTCTTTTTCCCGGCCTGCTTTAACTTGCCCGCTTTTTTCTTGGCATCAGTTAATGTACGGGAAACCTGCTTGGACTTCTTCCCTACTTCCTTTTTCGCGCTTTTGACTGCACTGGCCGATTTTTTCTTGACACCGGATATCGCCTGGGAAGTCTTTTTCGTCTTACTGCCGACCTTCTTTTTGGCCTGCTGAATGGCTGATGCCGTCGTTTTACTCGCGGTGCGTTTGGCCTTGGTTACAGTGTTGGCAGCTTTTTTCACGGTACGTTTGACACGACGTTGAGTAGGCATACTTGTCCTTTCTTTAGAGGAGAGTATCGAATCGATGCCGAACGATACCATGATGATTCGTTGTTGTGAAGAGTTGGCCCACAATGCACTCAGTCACCGACAACGACTGAGAAATGGAAGCAATCACATGACATCGAACAGACGAAAACAACGCGGATCAGGGTGAAAACCCTTCGAACATACGAAACCTAATCCTCGAGGCATCTGCATATCGCTCAATATTTTCGGGGGCACAACAGCACACACCTCACTGGGGTCCAGCCGACACCCATGGCGAACATAATACGCAAGCCCCCCTGATAGGCCCAACGGATTCAAGTCGGAATGAAACTTGGATGATAAGGCCAGATACCGTATAAACGGCGTTGACTCATCGAGAAGGTAGTTTGAGAAGTAGGACTACGGCCTAAAGTCCCCAAGCTGCAAAACAGATGAGTGACGAAATCCGAGCCAAACACTCTTTTCAGAACACCAGGATTGAATAACGTATACCTTCAGGGTTCGGCTTCATGAGCAGCAACGAGATGAGAATTACTCGGCCAAACAAGACAAAGCCTAACGTGGCGGCTCAGCATAACGACGGAGGGAAACGTTTCCAATTTCCCGATAAACGTCAAGATATATTTCAACCTTATTAAAAGGAAAAACAGAATTGCCCGAACGTCTCTGATTAGCTATTTTTTGCTTTGCACCAAAATTGCCACACGGGCACTCCCGCCACCCGTCTGAACATTCAAAAACGTCATACCTTGTCTTGCAGAATCAGGTACAGTCACCTCTACATGCTTCGCATCCACATAGGTCATCTCTTTTCCTTCCTGACTCCCAATGGTCACATGATGTAAACATTCTTTGTTTTTCCCGAAATCACCGGTCACAGTAATTTTGTCACCTGGTTTGACTTCATCGGGTTCAACCGTTTTGATCACAGGACGCCGGCTTGAATCACAAATCGGATCATCTTTGACTTTTTGTTCATTAAACCCTTTGATCGCTTCTGGAGTCGCCGTCTCACCAGTGGGAGTTTGAGCTAATGCGCCGTCAACTTCGACAAACATAAAATGGGTAAGGAGAATAGTCGCTGCAAGCAATGAAAATACATTCATCATGACAATGTTCCTCAAAGACAAGGTGAATAATGGCACGTGAAAGATTGGAAGATTCCAGGGGATAACATGACTTCATTGATCTCAGGTATCCATAAACTGAATCATTGTAGACATCTGCGAACCTGAAATCTACCATGCACGACCTCCATGAAATCATAACAAAATCGGTGGGTCAATCCCGTAATCTGTTGTCTATCATTAATACGAACGGCACTGGACTTCTGAGAAGCACATGAAAGACCCAAAATTGTAAGGAGAAGATCGTCCTGAAACGGAGGGGCAAATCAAGCAAAATCAATCATACCAACAAAAATTTCTGAACGATACCTGTAAAATAGCCGGCCAGGTCAGGTATATGACAAGATGTAATCGACAAACAATTGTTGCACGGTTTGAACGGAGCCCCAACCCTCAACCTTTGACCGAAAGGACACACGACTGCAGACATCATTGTCCTGACTTGGCGGCTTTCTGAGTTGAATCTGCACCAATACGATTCAACCCGGCTTGCGCACAGGCAACATCAAGATGACCTCCAGGAGCGCCGCCGACTCCAATGCCGCCCACGACTTCACCGCCTAACACTATGGGCAGACCGCCAGCCAGAAGAAGCATATGTTCATTCATGCGATGAAGACCTTGAAGCGCCGGCATTTTCGCCACTAATCCGGCTAACTTTTCGGTCGGTTGCCTCAAACTGGCCGAGGAGTAGGCTTTCTTGCGACTGCTTTCAAGAGTATGAGATCCGGCTCCGTCTTGCCTCAAGACCGCACGGATATTTCCTCCTCGATCGACTACGGTGACACTCACTCGGTACCCATCAGCCAGACATTTATCAACAGAGGCATGAGCCGCCTTGGTCGCCAGAGAAAGCGGCAGCACACTCTCACGAAGCAATTCGTCTGCCCAACTATTTGCCGTAATCAGACCAATGAAACAGCAAGTGAAAAGACAACGTTTTGCACAAACCAGGTATGACGTCACACGTGGACTCTCCATTCCGTTCATCGTTTCCCCCCTAGTTGCAAGTTATGGATTTGATATTCATTTGATTTCACATTCAACCTTCATGATCGCGTGCAGCGGCTGATTCCAAAATACTGACAATTTCATGAAATCCCTTTTGTCTGGCATGGAGTAACGGAGTCACTCCGTTATGGTCAGCAATATGGATATTCGCTCCTGCATCGACTAATAATTGGACAATTTTTTGATGACGGGGACCACCTCGACTCAACACGATCGCTTCTAAGAGCGCCGTCCATCCCAAATTGTTCACATGATCGATATCCACTTCGGTCTTCAATAAGATCTGCACGGCTTCGAGATGTCCTCGTTCACACGCAGGAATCAACGGTGTTCCTCCAAATCGATTATAGACGCGAAAGTCGGGATTCGCGTCTAAGATAAGCGTTAAAATCTCAGGTGTGCCTTCAGCACCGGCTAATAATAACGGACTATCCATCTGGGAATCTTGAGCATTGACATCGGCACCGCGTTCAATCAAAAGGCGGGCAATCTCAAGAGAGTGATTTGCAACCGCCACCAGTAATGCCGTGCGCCCTTCGGCATCTCGACTCTCGATATTGGCCCCGCGTATCAACAATTGCCTGACCAAGGGAAGATCATGTTGAACAACGGCTTCAACCAAGAGCTGCTCTCGTTCACTGATCGGCATATCGGGTTTCACAAAACCCATACATCCTAGGAGTAGTGTGAGACTCAACAGAAGCCGGCTCATGCGTTGAATTGGCAATCGTCTCCTCCAAGACTCTTTTAACAATTTCGCGTATCGAGACAACAACGGCGCGATTCTCCGACTCAATATAGGAAACACCATCTTCGTCTCATGGCCAATTGCCCCTCATCGATCAATTATGACCGTCGCCGTATTGAAACCGTATGGCACTATCGGTCAGGATGAACGACAGACAAGAAAAACCTACATTGGGAATCGTCTAAGCATTCACACAGTCAGTACCCGATAAACGCTTCAGTCCGAATATCATATTCACAAACACCAGCCTTGACCAGCATGGATCGAAATCCACCGACCATGGCAGATGGGCCGACGATATAGTAAATAGGGCTATCGATACCCTGCAAATGTCTCATCAACATTGCCTGATCGACGTACCCGGTTTCACCTGACCAGGATACATGAGAGTGTTCAGGTTGGGTCATGGTGCCGACAAAGGTGAAGTTCGAAAGCGTTCCTTGAAGGTCTTGGAGTTCATGAAGAAAGGGGGCATCCTCCGAACGACGGTTTGAGTAGAAGAGCGTAAAACGATGAGAAAGACGCTTAGCCGCAGCATCGATCAGCATACTCCGAACCGGTGTAATTCCAATGCCGCCAGCAAGAAACACTAACGGCCTCGCAGCATTGTCAGGCAGCGTCAAGCGTCCCAACGGACCTTCAATCTTGATCATCGTTTCAAGAGGCATATTCATCAGCGCTCGCTTAAAGACGGTATCACGCAGACGGGTCACCACCATGAGGCGATTTTCCGTCGGCGCACTCGCGATCGTCAATGCTCGGCGATCATCATCTGATTCAGTTTCAGGGGAGTCAAGAAGTGTGACGTCGATGTATTGCCCGGCTTTGAACATAAAATCAGTTGGTCGTTCAAAATAAAAGGCCATCGTCTTATGTGCCACTTCACGACTGGCGATTAATCTGACATGATAAATTTCCGGTCCGGTCACAGTCCTGCTCGCTCCATAATTCATAGGTATGCTCTCATTCATTCTTTCATCTCCCTTTTCCATATACCAGGCAGTAAGATAAAAATCATTTCATCAACTATCGCGAATCCAAATAATTTTCAGTTAATTCTGTGATTGCCTACGCGTCATACTATAGCGAATTTAAATAAGTTCCCATCGAGCGAGCCTGACTCACCCAGCGTCATGACCCACATCAAACATTGGGAGTTATTCAAAGCGGCTATAGAGAAATTAACGATACGAGCATCATCGATCCGACCTTAGTGATTCATCGAACGCTCACTCATACATAGACTGATAGCTATGATAATCGTTCGATTTTTTGACAGAATGGATAAAAATTACAGACGAAAAGGAAAACACCCAGATTTCCATCAGGCTTAAGAAAGCCCACTTTCAATATATTCACGTCAACATAAACTTTAAAAATTTATGTATCGTGACAATGTCAAACGTTCCCTTTTCAGATCTTTGAATCATTCACTCACAGATCAGGTTCAATTCCTGATTAAGTGAAAGTAGATGTCACCGAGCAGCCCCATACATCGAATGAACGAGCTGAAATTGAGAAGATACACCTAGGTGGGCACATAGCATGGTAGAGCAGAATTTCATGAACGTAGACACCGAGGAAAGACCATGCCCAAGCAAGGACTTTGTTAAGTCACGTTACTTGTGAATCTGTCAGCAGAGCGATAGGAGGAGAGATACGACAGCAGCACCCAAAGTCATGATGCACATGGCATTATTTCAATGAAAAAGGAGTGGAAGCGTGATGAGACAGTGATGAGTTTGCTTTGTACACATTAAAGACATTAACGGCTGTAAGTCTCTCTTTAAAAGTAGAGAACATAGATGACATCTGTTTCGTCTGCGGTCTTGAATAGTACAGATTTATCCACACCATCAAAATAACAGCACCGATAACGAATAAGTCATAAATAGGATTCATGTATCACCCCGCTTGTGCCAGTAAAAATGCAAGGTGTGTTCCTCCCTTAATTTTACTTCAATATTTGCGAATGAATACTTTAAAACTTATTGAAAAATATCATATTTTTTAGAATTAATCAGTTCCATCAAAAGTCGATACTTATTCAGAGAACTACCCATCAGTGCAAATTCGCACAAACCATCACGTGCAATATAGCACGCTCAACCCATTTGCAAGCTATAGATAAACAGCATCCATTCGACTCAGATAATTCTTTGAAACAGTAAAGTCTTGAATCTGAAACATGAAGAGGACTCCCTTCAACGGAGTATATCCACGAATGAATACTGCTCATTTAAATGGTTATCGCAAATCCAACAGTTGGAATGCCTGGACACGATACCATGCAAGAAAGTGCAATCTTGTATGGTATACAACTGCGCAATTCTGCCGTCAACTTGATGTATCAATGACATCCAGGTCCAGTTGGGCCTATCAACTCACTCAGCACGATGATTCACTTCCAACGGGGAAGTTATGTAACCCGACGATCACTCACAATCCCATCTGAAAAGTTTTGCTCGCTACCGGGGAAGAGAAACGCACTGGCCAGAAGTGACGCATAGGGAAAGACAAGGAAGACTTAGGCAGGTGAACTTTTTCTAGCATGCACATTTACGACTGCCGTGGTTCCAGCTCAATGATTCCTTTACGAATGGCAAGAATCGCTGCTTGCGTGCGATCATACACATGAAGTTTATGGAAGATATTTCTGACGTGGTTTTTTACTGTTTTCTCACTGAGATCCAGGACGTTGGCAATTTCTTTATTCGTTTTCCCATCAGCCACCAAGCGGAGAACCGTGATTTCCCGGTCAGTTAAATCATGCTCTAACACCCCTCGCTTCCGGCCTTTCCCTTCTGCCAATAATGAAAACTCTGCAAGAATTTTACTGGCGACCGAAGGGTGAATCAGAGACTCTCCACGAGAAATAGTCCGAATGGCCGCGACGATTTGCGCCGAGTCACTGTCTTTGAGTAAATAGCCCGTGGCTCCTGCTCGAACAAGGTCAAAAATATACTGCTGTTCTTCGTACATGGTCAGCGCAATCACACCAATATGTGGAAATTCTCTCTTAATGATCCGCGTCGCCTCAACACCGGTCATCCCCGGCATACTGACGTCCATCAAAATTACATCAGGCAACAGCGAACGGGTCTTTTCCACGGCTTCTCCGCCATCACGAGCCTCTCCAATAATTTCGATATCATCTTTCGTTTCAAGAATTGCACAGAGGCCTTCCCGCACAACCCGATGATCATCCGTAATTAACACCTTTGTTTTTTTAGCCATGCGTGAGTTTCTCCTTTGATCCAATCGGGATATGAATGGTAACGCTCGTTCCTTTACCGCGTTGCGATTCCCAACGGACTTCCCCGGCCAACATCCGTGCACGCTCCATCATCCCTTGTAACCCAAAATGGTCCCACTTTTCAGGATTATTCGATTCCATTTGTACGTCAAATCCCGTTCCATTATCCGTGATCGTTGTCGAGAGAAATTTCTTTTGCGAGGTGACTTCGACATGCACATCCGTCGCCTTAGCATGTTTGGCCACATTATGCAGCGCCTCTTGAACCATTCGAAAGACAAACACCTTGGTTTTTGGATCCAAATGCGACTGAGCTCCCGTCGATTTAAAGACGGTACGAATTTTTTGCTCTGCTTCAAATGACTTTAAATAATTTGAGAGCGCTGAAACGAGATTAAGATTATCATAATGGCCCGGACGAAGATTATACACAACTTGCCGCGCTTCTTGAATCGCATCCTTCAACTGACCTTTTGTTTGGTTTAACATCGTCAAACATTTGGTCGGCTCTATCCGAACAAGGTCCCGGCATCGTTCAAGTTTGAGGTTCGACCCCACCAGCGTTTGGACGAGTCCATCATGTATTTCACAAGCTATGCGCGTTCGCTCATCATTGACAGCTCCTTCGGACTCTTCTTTCACATAGAGCTGAAACAACGACTGATAACGTGTGAGCGTCGTTTCAATTTCGGTCGTCGCACGAATTCTCGCTTCGACTAATTGCCACATAAACTTCGCATTCGCGCCGCCGATAATCGCGAGATTCGGCGCATGAATCTTGAAGAGTTCTTGTTCAACCTCTGGATTTCCCGTCACATCAATCACTAAGTCCACATCTTTATTATCCAGAAAATCCCGATAATCTTTGGTGACAGGAATCTTGAGGCGTTGAGCCAACTGGACACCACGTGTTCTCGAGCGCGTCTCGGCAAGGCCCGCGACTCTGACCAAGGGGTCGTCAGTAAATATTTCGATTAAGGCTGTTCCGCCTTTTCCGCCGCCAATAATGGCCACACGCGTGACCGCGACCGTCGAGACAGAACGATTCGAGGGTGTAGACTTGGGGGAGGGGTTGGGCTTGGTTGGTCGTCGAGGCATGGAAGGCAAGTCACAGAAGGAGCCGCTTGCAACAACAGGTCAACACTTCAAGAGCAGTTCGGGCGATTGATGAACTTTGATCGCACTCACCATGCATTGCTTGCCCCCTGTCGCCTCTCACATAAATTAGGATACGCGCTTTTCTTGAGCAAGTAGTTTGATCGTATCCATGAACTGATCAATATCCTTGAACTCTCGATACACGGACGCAAATCGAACATAGGCAACCGGATCAAGGTCTCGAAGCTCACGAATCACTTCTTCCCCCACATCACGGCTAGGGATTTCCGTTTCGCCTTTATCTTGGATCCGTTTCTCAATACGATCAACCGACGCCCCGAGAGCACTAATACTCACAGGACGCTTCTCGCACGCCTTTTTGAGACCGGAGAGAATTTTCGTACGGTCAAAGGGCTCACGCCGGTTATCCTTCTTGACCACCATCGGCATGCTCTCTTCGATTCGCTCATAGGTCGTATAGCGGCGGCGGCATGAAAGACATTCCCGGCGGCGGCGAATGATTTCGCCTTCTCGTGCCGTACGAGAATCAATCACCTTATCATCGAGCTGGTCACAGAATGGGCACTTCACCCGAACACGGTCCTGTCGTTGAATGTACCCTTAGACGGGTTGATAGGAATGAAAAATGGGAAATTGAG
>BQIY01000070.1 GCA_021604265.1 Nitrospirales bacterium | reverse complement strand
GGATTTTGTCCATTGGCTGCCCCTACAGCTCGTGAGGCATGAGGATTTCCAATCTGTTTCGCGATCTCACCATAGGAAACCGTTTTCCCGTAAGGAATGCGTCGAAGGGCTTTCCATACTTTCTGTTGGAAGTCCGTGCCGTCAGGAGAAAGCTTCATGGAGAATTTGGTGAGGTCTCCTTCGAAATAGGCCTTCAACTGAACGATAATGTCTTGAAATGGTTGCCGATCTTTTTTCCATTGCGAGTCGATCGCTTGAGGATGTTTACCATCTTGGAAGATGAGCATCTTCAGGCCTTGCTCATTCCCGACCAACAAAAGTTCGCCAACCGGACTCCGAAGAAGTTCATAGAACACTGTTCGCGCCTCCTTCATCCTAACGCCTCTTGCCTAAAGAAAGTTTTGATAATACTTGCCGACGTTCCTCCTGGAGTTGTTTTCTAGTCTGAAGCGGGTCAGCAATGATTCGCTCAGACGGAGGAACTGGAAATGTCTGGCCCCGCAATATCCCCGACTCTTTCACTTTGTGAGTCAACGCTCGGCCACGCCATGGATTATACAACGGATCCCCCACGAGCACCATTTGCCAACTCATATGGCGAGAGGAAAGATAGTACGCTTCGACCAACGCATAACGCCCGGTCAACAACAAACCAAAGAACTCCGTCGGCAACGGAAAGGCGTCAAGGTAGGGTTCCCCGATCGGGCCGAGCGTCGCAGTGATACCTCGTTCCAACGCATTTTTACACCACCCTCGTTCCATCGGATCACGAAGACTGACCGCTTCGCCCGAAGCAATATGATAGCCGATCGAACCCGGGTTAAAGGTAAAGGCATCTTCATAATGCCGAAGGCGATACCAGCCGACATAGAGCGCAACATGAGGCGCCTCACCAGACTGACTAAATCGTTTCTGCGTGTTTTCAAGCACCACCGGGTAAGAAGAAATTTTCTGCACCGCGCTGCTGAGTGTCCGTATGTCCCGATCATAGTGTCCATAACTTAACCATTGGTTGGAATCCATTCCCCGTGCGTCAAAATAGGCTTTCCCTTTCAATCCCTCCTGTTCTGCCAGGATCGCATGATCAATCATGCGCTTAACCAAGTCCGGGTTCGGCCCATCGAGACGGCTCACCAGCATGACAGGAAGACTCAAAGCTTGCGGCTCTTGAGTCCGCCCTGGATACCAGGCATATAAGGGGTTGGGAATTTTTCCAGACGGATGAGCAAACGTACGTCCCCACCACACAACGCTCAGTTCACTATCGACACTGACACGGGCATGCGCATAGCTGAATCGCTGAATTTCCTGATTGGCAAAACGAAGCACGCCGGCCGCGCCAAAGTGGTGTTGCATTATTTGATACGCCTGCTCCCGATTGTTATCAGAGGGAACATCCAGCAGCAACGCGAGCAGATGTTCAGCCGAGCGGAGTTGACGATGAATAGCCGTCAATGGAGCATCTATGGCTGTTGCCGTTTTTTCTGACAAATCCCGTAACATCTCGGCCTTACCGGCTAAGCCATTCACTCGCTGAATGGTTTTTTCAAGCACACGCTCATGAGCTTGCCTGCGGTCCAAGTCTTCTTCACTTCGAATATGATCCGTAGCTTCTTGAATTGCCTGTTCTACGCTTTGAAGCAACGCGTGAATTCCCCGTTCGTCCATATCAGATTGATTGGATTGAGGCGGCACAGGTACTGGCTGATTTCCCCGAATCGCCAGGCTTTCAATCTCATGTTTTTGCTCTTGGAGAAACTGGACAGAAGATGTTCGCCAGGCCTTAGCATCATCCAGCCATACTTTCTCTTGTGATGAAGGTTGCGGAGCTTCGACGCGAAGTGGAATCCCATACGTTGTCACGATGACTCGAACTGTGGAAGCCAGCTTTTTGGCTTCTAACGCTTTTCGAATGGGTCGGGCAATTGACTGTTCATATTCGTCTCGACTAATCGTCTCTTTGGTCGACGTATTCAATTCAATAATATGAGAGAAAGGAATGCCTCGTTGATGCGCATAATACCGAGCCACCGAATCGCTCTCTGGACTATTTGTATTCGACACAATCACAATCTGGTTTGGTCTCAGCTCTGCAACAACAGATTCAGACAAAAAGAACAACACCACAATACAGGAGAATATGCCTACCCACCGCTGTCGCCGATAAACCCGCATCACATCCTCACACCGTGGTCTCTGACTAGAAACTATTATTCCTCACACCTAGAACCTCTGATCATTATAAAAGCAACATTACTCGGACAATTTTCATTATAGCGAATCCCAAGATACTTTCAGTTGAACGATACTGACAGCAAAACATGGCATAATGGTCAAAAGCTATTGATATGACCATAAGCCAACTTATTGAAAATTCTTGACAGAACATAAATCAAAATGTAACCATTGGATACAATTTATCATGTTTTTTAAGATATTTTAAGGGTCGTTCAAACCTTCACTGTCTACGGTAAAAAGTACTCGCTCAATGGATCGTCACATTGTTTGTTTTTCTATTCCGACATTTTCTATCACCCTCGCTCGTCGAGAAGATCCCTCCCTACAACAACGACCGGTTGCCGTTGCCACGTCACAGTCAGCTCGATCCTCTATTACCGAAGCTTCCCAAGAAGCTCAGCATGACGGCGTCTTGCCTGGCCTCCTTGTCGCGCAGGCTCGTCAGCGGTGTCCATCACTGCATATTCTGCCCCCACGTATCGCTCACGTCAGACAGGCTCACCGTGCGTTAGAAAACACTATCCGACAATTTTCCCCTGTGTGGGAACCGATTCAACCTGGACATTTCTTTTTTGATCTCACCGGAACCACACGTCTCTTTGGATTAGCCTGTGATGCCACGATGCGAATCAAGCGAGAAATCACACAGCAATATGGTCTTGTCGGAGTAGCCGGACTTGCCAGCAACAAACTCGTCGCACGCATTGCCTCAACAATTGTCGGCCCTCCACGACTATGTGATATTCGGCATGGCTCTGAAGAAGCGTTTCTGGCTCCCCTCCCCATTCATGCTTTACCGCTCAACTCCTACCATATGAAGACGCTGTTGCCGGTCTTGTCTGATTTAAATATCCACACATTGCGAGACCTTGCAGACATTGAACTGGCCCATCTTGAAATCATACTGGGTCCGCAAGCTCGCGCCATTCATGCATGGGCACATGGAACCGACACGGCTCCTGTTTTATGTCCACCTCAACAACCACAGATCAGCGCCACCGTCACACTGGCCCCAGCCGAAATCGATCGCGATCGTCTCCACGGAACGCTGTACGAACTGCTCGAACGAATATGCCGTCAGTTACGAACCCAGCATCGACAATGTCATCACATCACACTTGAGCTGCAGTATCATGACGGCTTGGAACTGACAACATCTCATGCCATTCAATCAGGAACATACTGGGAAATTGACCTTTTCCCTTATGCCACAAAGCTTCTTGCACGAAGTTTCAAACGCCGGATCCGAGTGAGCCGTCTCACTCTACGAGCTGAACAACTGACCAGAGCCGTCGAACAAGGCGAATTGTTTCGCGAAGAACCTATGAACGAACCTTTTATTACACCCCAAAAATTACACCGCCTCACACAATCGCTTGATCATATTCGAACACGATTCGGTCCACAGGCCATTTGGTGGGGAAAGACGCATGCCACCCTTCATCCATCTTCACGTCCACTCTAATTACTCGCCCATGTCCGGGGTTTCCTCATTGGAGGATTTATGTGCAGCGGCACGTTCTCATGGAGCTCAGACTCTCGCACTCACCGATACTAATGGATTGTATGGAGCCGTTCGATTTATAGAAGTGGCCAGGCAGACAGGGCTTCACCCAATTCTTGGAGCTGAGCTGACTCACAAACAGCATCGTGCCACATTGCTGTCCACATCTATGACTGGGTACACGAACCTTTGCCGATTACTGTCAGACCGTCATTGTCATGACAACTTTGATTTCATCGAAGCCGTAGCTCAACACCATCATGATCTTCTGGTGTTATCTGACGACATTCCAGCACTCATTGTGTGGAAAAAGCGGAAGCAGAAGAACCTCTACGTTGAACTCACACCTGGAGTCATGATGCATCAGGCCGTGGCATTTAGCCGGCGATCAGGCATCCCGCCCGTCGCAACCAATCGCGTACATTTCGTTCAGCCTGAAGATTTCTCTCTCCATACAGTGCTACAAGCCATTGCGCTCAAAACGACCCTCTCACAGTTACCACCAACAACATGCTGCTCACCCAATCACTGGCTTGCTCCCGCTGCAGTGTTAGAACCGCAGTATACGCATATTCCGCATGCGCTGCTCAATGCACGCCGTATTGCAGAACGCTGCCACACGGAATGGAATTTCAAAGAGACGGTCCAGCAAGCGTTTCGTGATCAAACAGATCCACAAACGTTCTCCACTCTCCAAGCCAAAACATACGAAGGAGCGCAAGAACGCTATGGGGAAATTTCTCGTGAAGTGGAAAAACGAATCGAGACCGAATTGAGCGTGATCCGTTCAAAAGGCTTTGCAGTTTGGTTCTTAATTGTCCAAGACATTGTCCAGCAGGCCCCACGCACCTGCGGCCGCGGATCGGCTGCTGCTTCGATTGTCTCCTATTGCTTGGGCATCACTCATGTCGACCCGATTCGTCACAATTTGTTTTTTGAACGTTTTTTGAATGCCGGGCGGCAGGACCCACCGGATATCGATATTGATTTTCCATGGGATGAACGGGACCGGATTCTCGATTACATTTTCGCGAAGTATGGTACTCGTCGTACAGCTATGGTCGCGAATCACAACACCCTTGGCTTCCGCGCCGCGATTCGTGAGGTTGCCAAGGTGTATGGTATCTCACCTACTGAACTCAATAGAGTCATACCAGACCTTATCCGCCAAACAGAATTTCATCCACCTCCGACAACACGCACGTTGACCGCCTGGACAGCGAACATTTGCCAAACCATGGGGATGCATGAACCCTGGCCAGCAATCATCTCTGTCGCGCTTCGCCTCGAAGGCTGCCTCCGACATCTCGGCGTGCATTGCGGTGGTGTCGTCATTGCCCCCGATGAAATTCAACGGTATGTCCCGGTTCAAGTTTCAACAAAAGGGGTGCCAATTATTCAATGGGAAAAAGATCAAACCGAAGATGCCGGCCTGGTCAAACTCGATATCTTAGGCAACCGTTCGCTTGCAGTGATTCGAGATACGCTTGATGCCGTCGAGGATCAGACAGGACAACGCCTCAACACCGCTTCGTGGAATCCAATCTGTGATACACGAACACAAGAGCTGATTCGTCAGACTAAGACGATCGGATGCTTTTACATCGAATCACCGGCAACACGGCTATTACTCAGAAAACTCTGGTCGGCTCTGCCGAACAAACATCTGTCAGAGCTGGATATTTTTGAGTATGTCGTCATGGTTTCTTCACTCGTTCGGCCTGCAGGAAATCCCTACAATCGTGATTTTGTGCTTCGGGCCCATGGCCACCCCCATCAACCGGTTCATCCTATTTTTGAACGTGTGTTAGCTGACACTCACGGCCTTATGGTGTATCAAGAGGATGTGACACGAGTGGCGATGGCAATGGCAGACTTTTCAGTTGAAGATGCTGATCAACTGAGAAAAATCCTGAGTAAAAAGCACAAGAAACGACAGCTTCAGGACTACCAAACGCAGTTCTCTCGTGGGGCTGCCGCCAACGGAGCGTCACAAGATGCAACCGCCACGATGTGGAATATGATCATGAGTTTTGCGGGGTATAGTTTCTGTAAGCCTCACTCCGCTTCCTATGCTCAGGTGTCGTTTCAGTCCGCGTACTTGAGAGCACATTATCCCGCAGAATTCATGGCGGCCGTGGTCAACAATCAAGGCGGGTTTTATTCGACGTTTGTGTATCTTTCAGAAGCCCGTCGTATGGGCCTGACCATTTTACCGCCAGACATTAATACCAGTCATTGGAAATATACGGGAATCGGTCACACGATCCGCATGGGATTCATACAAATTAAAGGTCTCAAAACTGATGTCATTGACGATCTTCTTGATGAACGCACGAAACATGGCCCATTTCGATCATTACAAAACTTTTTGGCCCGCACAAAAAGCGAACAAGCCCAGACCCGCATACTGGTGAAGGCTGGGGCGTTTGACCGTATTGCCGGCGAGGTCACCCGTGCCGGCTTACTCTGGCGTCTGTATGCCCATCATGGATGGCAAGGGAACAAGCAAAGAGCAGATCGCAAATTAGGACTATCGGCACCATCGACGTCTTCCACGTTGCGTCTTCTTTCTCACAAATCCGTGGCTCTTCCTATTCCACCAGATTACGCTCCAAAGCAAAAAAATCAGCACGAGATTGAACTGCTCGGATTTCCGCTCAACACACATCCACTCGAATTGTTTGAGAAGGCGTTTCGAGGGTTACATGATGTGCCAGCCTGCGACATGCACCGGTATGCGGGACAAACCATTACCATGATCGGCTGGATGATTACGGAAAAGTCCGTTCAGACCAAACAACGCGAACCCATGGAATTCGTGACATTTGAAGATTTGACGGGATTGTATGAGGCCACGTTTTTCCCCAAAACGTATCGACAATTTGGACACCTCTTAACGGATCAGGGGCCCTATATTTTGAAAGGGATTGTTGAAGAAGAATTTCAAACCTATTCATTGATCGTCAAAGAAATCCGCACGATGACCGCAAACAGGTCTTCCCATTTCTCAATACCCAACCAGGTCACTATTCGAAAAGGCTCGTCGCCTTGTGAACATGAAACATCATAAGCAGGTTGAAAGCGTATCTCGTCATTCGTATCTTGAGGAACGTCGCTCGTTGCTCGTATTTCGTATCTCGCATGAGAAGTCTTTCTGCTTTTTACGAGATACGAGCGACGGTTCAAGAGCACGCGCTCGAAGAACACTGGACATCGGTCCAGACGTTGGCTAAGATCGGCTCATGCCAATTAATGAACACATTCAAGCCTGGCGACGAATGCGAGGAAACTCAGTGACGGGATTAGCAAAGAAAGTGGGAATACCTTCGACAGAACTTGAAGCCATCGAAGCCGGGGAGTTAGACCCGCCGGCCTCAGCGCTCGAAGCGTTAGCGACCGGACTCGGAATACCGCCGGGCTGGCTATATAGTAGTCCCACAGCGATCAACCTTCTCTTAGGTGACCCTGATGAGAAAGATAGTGATTGGACAAATGTAGACTCTCCAGATCCCATCCTCGAACTCATCGCCCATTCGCCTCAGGAACAACGAGAAATGTATTCACTCCTGACCGCCCTTCTTCAAAGCGGTGAACCGAAGCTTCTGCGCGCCGCTGAAGTCAATCTCCGCAGCCTCCTCAAACAAGCACAAACCGCCACAGTCCCCTGGCAAAACCGCATACCTGGACATTTCGAGCCACCGAGCGATTAAACGATACTCATTGTCACCTCTCTGCTTAGGATTCATGTTGTTCCCAAAAGAACAGTGACGGTTCGTTCGCTTAGACCAAAACAACCAGTCAAGACTCAGAGACAGACAAAGTCCACAGAAAAAGATGTTTGGATAGAAAAGAAAACGCGGGATTACGAATGAGAAAAACGGGGAAGTGCCGTTTGAATCGTGTCAAGAAATTCATCTACCGTAAACGGCTTTTGCAGACGGTATACCAACCCCAAGATAGCATTGAGAGATTTGGTTTCTTGATCGCTTGATGGAACAGTTCCAGAAATAATAATAATTGGGAGTGCTGGTGAATGACGACGAAGCGCCAGAATGTGCTCCAATCCACCCTCATCGGCATGAAGATCACTTACAACAACGACAGAAGCAGCAGCTTCCAGGTGAAAGGCTAATCCTTCCCGCGCACTTGCAACCTCTGATACATCATACCCAGCCCACTCTAGAGTCAAAGCAAGAGAATCTCGAACGAACTCATCACCGCCAATCATCAAGATTCGTTCCATATCCATCCCCAACCCTCCCGTTTAGGTCACACGACAACTCGCGCACCAACATAATTTGCAGCAAATGATGTACCTCTTTCCTTTTAAGGACATCTATTTACATTTCCATAAATATTTCAATGGCTTTTGAGTAAATTCCTTTTTGGAATGAAATGAGGGAGGTGAAGGTCAATCCATACATTCTTGTGTAAAAAATACTTTTCTCCCTACAGTATTGAGAGAAGTTAAGGTTTAACGGCCCATGCGTGAAAGCCTCAAAACTGTTAAAAATACCCCACTCATTCTGGAATGTGAGAAGAGAAGGAGCTGCGATACCACAGCCACAACGTCTGACACACAAGCCCAGAACTCACTCCTAATACGCCGACGTAAAGCCCAGTGACCTGACCATAATAGGTTCCTGCCATTAAGATTGCGGCACTTGTAAGAAGATAAATAGCGACGGCTTCCGTAATGCTTTTCGTCTGATGACTCTGAACCAACGAGCCTTGTAAAAAACTTTCAACCGCACTTAAGCCCGGCAGCAAGACAGCCAGCCAGATTGCCTGACAACCTAGTTCTGTTAATTCAG
>BQIY01000069.1 GCA_021604265.1 Nitrospirales bacterium | reverse complement strand
GGTTATGTCCAGCAAGATGGCGGGCTTCTCCCGCATTGGACGGTTGAACAAAACGTCGGCCTCGTCCCGACACTGCTTGGATGGTCTCCCCACCAATGTCACGCCCAAATCAAGACCATGCTTGAGCTCGTGAGCCTTGCGCCCGAGGCATACCTGACACGCTATCCCGCAGAACTTTCTGGGGGCCAGCGACAACGAGTCGCCGTCGCCAGAGCATTAGCCGGCAACCCGGACATCGTGCTGTTAGATGAACCGTTCGGCGCACTTGATGCCCTTACGCGAATCGACATACAAAATCAGTTTTTAGATCTTAAACAGCGTCTCAACAAAACCATGGTTCTTGTCACCCATGATCTTCGTGAAGCCTTTCGTCTGGGTGATCGGATCACGGTATTACGACAAGGACGCATCATGCAGATTGGATCACCGAAAGAACTCATGGAGTGTCCAGCAAATTCCTATGTTGAAAGCCTGCTGCAACATGTTCTCGCCTCGTAAACCTGGAAACCCATGATGCTGACACGCCTTGCGCTACATATCTGGGCGTTACTGCTCATCCTCTCTCCAGTATGGCTGTACGCATCAGACTCCCAGACCGCAATGCCTGAAAAACGTCTCGTGGTTGGGTCAAAAAATTTCATGGAAAATCGACTGCTTGCAGAAATACTGGCACAACTCATTGAAGCGAAAACCGATATCACCGTGACCCGTCGCTTGGGACTTGCTGGCACACAAGTCGCATTCGAAGCGCTCAAATCGGGATCTATAGATGTCTATCCGGAATACACGGGAACAGGGTTGGTGAGCATTCTTGGACACCCTCATATGAAAAGTCCACACGATACACTCAACTATGTTCGTGCTGAATTTTTGTCACAATGGAATCTGGTGTGGATGAGTCCACTAGGGTTTGAAAATTCATATGCCTTAGCCGTGTCAAAAGCCCTGGCAGAACAATTGAATCTCCGCACGATTTCTGATCTGACAAAAATTTCCTCAACACTGCGAGCCGGATTGGGCTATGAATTTGTCCAACGTCCAGATGGAATTCCCGGATTGCAGGGAGAATATGGGCTTGCCTTTAAAGAAATCGTGACCATGCAACAGACGATCAAGTATCAAGCCATCGATACCGGCGAGGTGGATGTGCTTGATGTCTATACCACTGATGGACGACTTGCCGTCTATGATTTAACGGTTTTACAAGATGACCGTCATTTCTTTCCACCCTATGAAGCCGCCGTGTTAATTCGAGGCGAGACCCTGCAGCACTTCCCTCAACTTGGAACGGTCCTCGCGTCACTCACCAATTCTTTCGATACACAATCGATGCAAACGCTCAACCTTCGTCTTCAGGAAAAAGGAGATTCCGTCAAACAGGTCGCCCATGATGCACTCGACTCCATCGGACTCCTTCAGAAAGCCAAACAGGCACCTTCTTCAGCAGCTTCAACATCCACACATCTGCTCTCGTATTTATGGGAACAGAAGCATGTTCTCGCATCTCACTTGGTCGAACATATCAGCCTCGCTGGACTCGCATTGGGCTTGGGAATTCTTCTTGCTGTTCCGCTCGGCCTCGTACTGGAACGTCAACGAGTCCTTGCAGAACCCCTGATCCGCCTGATTGGGATGACCCAAACCATTCCATCTATCGCACTCTTAGCCTTTATGATTCCACTATTCGGGATTGGCCCTCTTCCAGCCATTATGGCCCTGTGGCTCTATTCATTATTTCCCATTCTCCGTAATACGTATTCTGGACTCCGAGACACTGCACCATCTGCAGTCGAAGCGGCAAAAGCACTCGGCATGACCGAATGGCAAATTCTTTCATGGGTTCGTCTCCCCCTCTCAGCACCGATCATTATGGCGGGCATACGAACCTCTGCCGTCATGACGGTTGGCACAGCAACATTAGCGGCATTCATCGGTGCCGGCGGGTTAGGCGTTCCAATTGTCTCAGGACTTCAACTCGCCAATACGGCGCTCATCTTGTCTGGAGCGTTACCTGCCGCTCTTCTGGCTCTAATGGTCGATGGAATACTCAGCATTGTTGAACGCTGGGTCAAACCAAAGGGGATTGTGGCAAAATAGATACGATGAACGCTGGCTGTGCTCAAAAAGAAAGAAGAAAAGTTGCATCAATTTCTATTCCCTTTTATACTATGCCTATTCGATCAATCATTCCTCGTCAGTAATTTCCCTCTTGTGAATAGGTGTGTTTCCTATTTCTTTCTAATTACCATAGCTAAAGGAAACAAGTGGGGGCTATGCCAAAACATATAAAAACCGTCCCCTTCCCATTCAACGTTCCATTGTCAATGTCAATTTACTGTGCCTATGATGCCATGCCCCACAATGGCAGATGCAACAACCGGGTCAAGGCTTCTAACCCACGTTATTCCTATTAACTCAATCGTTTCACATTCACTCACTCACCCTCATGAGGAGAAGGTATGGACTGCACCACGGAACCGCACAATATCGTTATTGATGTACATGTGAGCGGTGAGACACCGACAAGCGTTCAATCGGAATTACGAAAAGGCCTTGAATCGACACCGCGCACATTGCCAACCAAGTACTTGTATGACGATCGAGGATCTGAATTATTTGAGGACATTTGCGAACTGCCTGAATACTATCAAACACGGACGGAGCGGCAACTGCTCAATCAATGTGCCGATCAAATCATCAACTTGACGGAGGCCGAAGAATTGGTCGAACTGGGGTCAGGCGCTGCCACGAAAACCCGAGTCTTACTTGATGCCATGAACCGGGCCAATCAACTTCGATTCTACGTTCCGTTTGATGTGAGTGAAGGAATAGTCCGGCGTGTCGCCCAGGAACTGGTTCAAGAGTACGAAGGCCTTCATGTCCATGGAGTCGTGGGGGACTTCTTGACCCACCTTGAACATATCCCTGACGGCGGCCGAAGACTTGTTGTCATTTTGGGTGGAACAATTGGGAATCTCGACTCACAATCTGCACTCAATTTTGTCTCATCCATTCATGCTGAAATAGCTTCAGGAGATTTCTTCTTGTTAGGCGTGCAATTAGAAACGAGTATCAAACGCATTGAAGCCGCATATAATGATTCAGCCGGCGTCACGGCCGCATTCAATAAAAACATTTTGAACGTCATGAAAGAAACGTTCGACGCGACGCTCAATCCTGAGACGTTTGATCATGTCGCACTCTACAATACCACAGATCACCGGATCGAGATGCGGCTGCGCTCAAAGGAACCGCAATGCGTAGAGATACCGGGCCTTGACTTCTCATTCGAACTAGAAAAGGGTGAAGACATCCTGACTGAAATCAGCACGAAATATGATCACTCGCGCGCAGAAAATCTTCTCAAGCAATCTGGCTTTGACATGATCAAATGGTATACCGACTCGGAAGAACTTATTGGACTTGCCTTAGCCAGAAAACCATAGAGCATCGTACCCATATCCAGAACCAGCATGCAGAGCCTTCCCCAGAATATTATTCACACCACCATCGCAGCTCACTTGAAGTGATTCAATAAATCCTGGCAAGGTAGCGGTTCACTCATATATTGTGACCCCTCTGATGATCTACCTCAATTATGCCGCATTGTGTCCAATCTGCCCTGAAGCTCAGGAAACTATCGAATCAACACTCGTAGAATTCGAAGAATATTTATACTCTGAAAAGGGAATTCAGTGGTATCGGGCCAAAATTCAGCAGTACCGTGAAACCGTCGCGGCGTTCCTCCATGTCTCCAATCCATCATCCATCGCGTTTGTAGCCAATGCCTCGACGGCAAACTATTTACTTCTCGCATCAATAGGCTGGAAGCCCGGAGACATCATTGTAAGCTCAACCCATGAAAACCCGTCCATTCGCCATGAACTGCTTGCCCTCGAACATCAAGGCGTTGAAACGAAATTTTTTCCGCCAACTTCTTCACCACAAGAATTTTTGACATCGGTTCATCATGCGTTACATGAGCCAAGAGTCAGAGCAATCATTGTGAGTCATGTCTCGCATGTGGATGGACGAATCTTCCCAATTGCTGGCATCTCGGCTCTTGCCAAAGAACGCGGCAAACTTTTGGTTGTTGATGGCGCCCAGGCCGTCGGACATATTCCCGTGAATTTCGACCAATTACATTGCGATGCGTATTTTTTCTCAGGTTACAAATGGTGTCGCGGACCGTTGGGAACAGGTGGACTAATCATCTCCAAACGTTTGCTAGAAGACGCGCCCTCCATACGGTCAAATCCAACATCAGCAGGACAGCCTCCAGCCTCTCAATTTGAGATCGGCACACAGAATATTGGCCTTATTGCGGGGCTCGCCAAAGCGTGCGACATCAAAAAACTCAAAGGCCTCAACACGGAAAGGTCGAAGAACATACGGGAACAGACAAAGCAGCGGTTAGAGCAGATACCAGAGATTCAGCCAAAAGAATGGGATGGTCCGCATGCACCTGGCATTCTGACATTTGCGTCCCAGCATCACAACGCAATTATGGAAATTTTCAAAAAAGATAACATTGTGGTGAAGCCATTCACGGACTATCCAGTAGGTGAAACGCCAGCCGTCAGAATGTCCTGGCTGAACGAAGCTGATGCCAGCAATGTCACGAACACACTCGAGACAATGAAAACATGACGCCTTGCACAGCATGTGTACCAATATAACCAATCATGTTTCGTCTTGGATGATGGCATCAAACAAACTGTTGACTGGCCTAACGACAGCCTTGGGGTACAACATCCATTTCAGCAAATGAAACGTCCAGTAACCTGGATACCCGGGCTCTCCCAATCGAGGAGCGTACCTATTCCACTCTGCAATACGCGCTGAAGTGACCTTGGGCTGCACAAGAAACCATTGACACACCCCATCATCAGTCGACCCAGATCCTTGAACGGCCTGAAGGAAATCTTTCTTTTGTAAATGAAAATGACGTAAAAAGTGTCCGTCTAAACCCATCGGACGACAAAATGCGATTCGATAGAAAAACGGCAACGTTCCAGAAATCCCCAAACGACCCTTATCGATAAACCGTGGCAACCAGCAGCAACCGACAAGTTGGTCAGTGGGCTTACGCATTTTTGTCCTTTCATATAGAGAGAGAGAGAACTGCCTGCTGAAATTAGAGTGTATGTAATAGAGAAATCACCTCTTGCTGTCGAACAATCAAGGAGAGACCTCCTCCTTCAAACGTAACCCTTGTTGAGCAGGAATGTGGTCCAAGAGCGCAAAGTCTTGTCGAAATGCTCGAATCGATTCACCTCGTTGTTCAATATGGGCTTCACTTATAGTCCCCAACCAATCCTTGGAAATATTCAGGTAGGGAACGTGGTGAGGGTCAATTCCCATTAATCGAGCACAAGTGGCATCGACAGCGGGGAAGTCTCTCCCCATCACGATGACGCCCGCAGATTTTGGACTGCCCATGATTGGGCCGTCGCCTTCCATCCCGACAATGCCATCCACAATTGCAAAATGCGGTTTGAGTGTCGCATAAATATCCAAGATGGATTCATGAATGCCTTGATGATGTAACACATTTTTCGGCCACCCGTAATAGAGACCCGGCAGCACACCAAAGAGATTTTTCATGGACAACGTTACGCCTGCCCAATGATGCGTTTTCAGTTTTGGCATTGAGACAATCCAATCGATATCGCGAAAGACGGCAGGAAACGTTAACGTGGAGAGAGCCGTCCGCTGGCCTTGGTTTCTCACGGCATACCCCATCTGTTCATTCAAATTCATAAAAGGAATTCGGTCTTCGTAAAGGATCGAAGCCAGACCCGACTCTTCGAGAATATGCAACGCATCCCGCCGGTGCCCGGGGCCTTCCCCCACCACCACTTGGCGGGCGCCTAAGTTGAGGAATGCTTCAATCGCAGCACGAATGACGAGCGGATGCGTATTAATATGTGCACTTGTGGTATGGGTTTCGACGAGATTCGGTTTGAGTAAAATCTTTTTCCCATGAATTTCTGATGCCGAGACACCGAGTTCTTGAAACCCTCGCTCTATCAGGCTGCGTAGACTGCCTTCATACGAATCCTCCTGACCGACAAACACCTGGGCTTTCAAACGAGACTCTCGTCTCATCGGAGTCGCACACGACGACGAAGCAACAAGCGCACTCCCAGCCAAAAGAAATTTGAGAAATTTACGCCGCGTCCATGTTGAAGGAGTGAGTAAGTGAGGAAACATAGAGAAAAGCGTCAATTCATCAAGAATGACCTATGAATGTCTGGTTCCGCCGGTTTCTGAACCTATGAGACTTTCCAAGCCTTCAGTTGCCAGACCAGCTGCTAACAACAGACATAACGAGGCCGTATCATACCCCCCGTATCGAGGAGCTCGTTCAAGCGTCTCAACAATCCACTGTTGCGTCTGCTCTGGCGAAACCGACCACGCCTGAAGGCCGAGTACCGACCACCCGAGCGAAAGAGGTGTCCGAAGTGTGGGCATTTGCTCCTGAAGATAATGGAGACTAGGCTCGATCGCTTCACGCGAAACACGACCGGCTAGAGCGTTTAAAGCCATTCCGGTTGTTTCAGGAAAAGGATGAAGTTGGGTCCCCAATACCGATGTGTTCCCGTAATTCCATCCTCCGGCCGAGAGTTGCCGATCAAGCAACAAATTTGCTCCTGCTGTCACTCTGGAATGATCACCATATCCCGCTACTGTTAAGGCCATCATCGAGAGAGCCGTTGGTGTGACCCAGGAATGCGTCCGATCAATCCAAGGCCAACCTGGAATCTCCGTGTCATGTCCGACTAAATCATGTTCCGGCTTTTCCCAATGAACACCTGTAGCCTGAAGCAGAAAGATCACCGCTCGTTCCCACGCGCGATGATGAACATTCGAACCCTGCCAGGCCAAGACAGCTAAAGGCGTAGGCCATAGGGCATCTGGATGATCAATGGCAATCACAACTCGGCCATCAGACATTTGATAATCCGATAATCGATTTCCAGCCAGTTTTACGATTTCAGACTCGAGGCCCTGTTTCTTCAGAACCATCATAGCCCAAGCGGTCGCATCGGGGCGAAATTTTCCGTGAAGCTGATCTGCGAAACCGTGGTCTGGCAATACACGCTTTAGAAGCGTCGCGAAAGCAGATTCAAGACTCAAACGAAGCGGACTATGCTCTCTCATAAAAGATTCGTTGAGGCAATCAACTCAAGCGAGCCGTGCGCATGCATCAGAAGACAAAATGCCAAATATACGTGACATTTTGGACGACACAAGGAACAGATCGCGCATCAACCCTCCTTACCAAAAAACAATGACTTAACGTCCTAAAAACACAGCGAAGCTCATTGGCTATTCACCAAATCATGAATACCGCACGCGTGCGCATCTTCATACTCTCTCGCGGGAAATATCCAAAGCGTTAGCTTCACAGCGTAGCATGCTCACTCCACATATTCACACGTATCGAAACGACCTCAGGCATTTTGCGAAATCCAATCCATTGGACTCCGCATTGAAAAGATTTCATTATCTTTCAACATTCCATCGTTCATATGTTCTTAAAAACCATTCCACCGTCACATGCCAAACTCCCAATGTGAAGACCTATAAAGAAAAAGGGCTCATTTGGAAAATCCAAATGAGCCCTTTATCGGTAGAGCCAGTAGATATGAGGGGGTATAAAAATCCAGCCCTACAGCGTATATGTGTGCATTAAAACGATTTTATTATCCGGCTAATTCTTCATAACCAAATTCTTTAATCATGAGACTTTTTCGTTCCTTTATTCACGGCATCTTTCATCGCCTTTTTGGCTTTCTCTTTTTCCGCACCGTTCTCTCCAGAGGCTTTCCCGGCAGAACTGGAAGAGCGGGCTTTAATTTCTGAACCATTTTGACCCTGCAGCTTCTTGAACGCATCTTGGGCAGAACCGGCAAAGCTTGAGACAGGAACAAACGTCAAAACGCCACCAATGGTAGCAATAATAAGTGCTAATCTCAGACGTACAACCATGACCCCCTCCTGTTAGAACATATGCATAAAATGCTTCTCACTATTTGATTTCTCATGAGCTGGCAAGAAAGTAAGAATGCCGCCGATTACGGCAACCATGAACACTGAACATGCTGATATTAGACGGGCCACCATGGAAATTCCTCCTCAAAAAAGGCACATGTATGAAAACCTCATCCTCCTCGACTTTTAGCTGATTCAGACAAGAAGTAAAAAGTCAGATGCAATAGACATAAAAGACAGCAAAAGATGTTCCTCATAATTCGTGAACCGAAAGTATTCAAGCAATTTTAAACAATTCAACCACTTGGAATTTCATGAAACAAGAAGACTTAGATAAGTACACGAGAGCATCTGTATGGTTTTGCCTGCAGTTCTTGATGGTGAAGCCCTTCACCCTGACAGGCTCGCCGGAGTATAAAACGGGGATGTGTGGGTGATGCCCAATCCGACCATAAAATGATATTGAGAATCATGACCAAAAAAGAACAAAAAAGGAAAGGGCGAGAGGAAGGGTTTTACGGGTTTAAAAAGGTATGTACGTGGCGCTGCTGGTCAAGAAGTTTACTCCGGCGATACCGAATCAGACATTGAATGGCTTTAACACCATCTTTCCAGGTAATTTTTTTCCCATCAGCTCGACTGCGAGGACAATAAGAAATAGGCACTTCGCAAATCCGCCACTTTT
>BQIY01000068.1 GCA_021604265.1 Nitrospirales bacterium | reverse complement strand
GACCAGCTGATTATGAGTCAGCCGCTCTAACCACCTGAGCTATGGGCCCAAGATGAAACCCATCATAGCCTCCACTTTAAACGACAAGAGGAGATCTCAGCAACTTTTTTCTCTTCTTAATCAGAAATTTATACTTTCTTTATACTCCACGCTTTTCATACCCAGAACAATCACCATACCAAAAATTTCATTTAATTAAAGTAACGTATGCCTATTTGCCTAAGCATATTTCCTTGAAACTGTTAAGGCTCACCAGACTCTGTCATGGGTGACAAGGTTGTCAATGCGGCTTTTTTCCCGCGAAGTTCATTAATTTCTTCCATCAACCTTTGGACGTCTTCAGATTGACCTCCCTGCTCAGCTACCCGAAGCTGAGAAATGAGCTCATGTAAAGAATATTGAAGATACTGGCGCTCCAGTGTGGCTAAACATTCCTGGAAATGACTGTGATGGTCATCAAAATGTGAATCAGCTAACGTCAGTTGCGTCACGATGGGTCCGAATTCAGCATCTTGCAGGGCATCTGCACACAAAGATTCCATATCAATGTGACCCTCCGCATTGACATGCTCAAAGATCAATTCCATTGTTTTTCGATACTGCGGCACTCGAAACATTTCAATGCGAAGCTGTTGAATATGTTGAAAGCTGAGAACCCCCTGTAAAGCAAGGACGACAATGTCTCGTTCTTCAGGGCTTCCCTTCGGTAAGCGCCGAGGCGGGGCAAGATTAGCCTGTGAATCTTGCGTACGCACAGGCGCCCGGTTCGGCTTCGGTCGTAACGTGGGGTACCGGTCCATGAGTGTCTGCACACGAATGCCCAATTTCTCTGAAACCAACTGAATACGCTCCTCTTTTTCGATGGGATTATTCGTTTTTTGAAGAATGCGGAGAATCTCATCGACACATCGAACACGATCTTCGATCGATGCTGTTTTTTGATCTTTCAGCGAAGCTTGGATCGCAAAGTCCAAGAGCGTTGGCGCACTCGTCTCAAGCTGCGTGAAGGCCTCAGTCCCCTGTGACCGAATGTAGGTATCAGGGTCATCTCCAGGCAAAAGCTCCATGACCTTTACGGTTAACCCGGTATTCAGAAACAGATCAAGCGTCCGAAGCGCTGCGCGAACACCAGCCGCATCTCCGTCAAAAAACAAAAACACCGTTTTGACGATACGCCGAATAGTTTGCACATGGTCAGAGGTCAACGCCGTCCCGAGCGGGGCCGCCACGTGTTGGACGCCGGCTTGATAGAGAGCCAAGACATCAAAATAGCCTTCGACAAGCACCAGTCGATCCAAGCGGCTCGCCGCTTCCCGTGTTTTATCAAATCCATAAAGTGTGTGGCCTTTGGCAAATAACGCCGTCTCTGGAGAGTTGAGATATTTCGGCATTTGCTCATCTGTTAACGCCCGCCCGCCAAAAGCAATCACCTGCCCTCGATGATTCGAAATCGGGAACATAATTCGGTCTCGAAAGCGATCGTACCCCTGACCTCCGACTTTTGCCTCCTGGGAACGTTCTTCTTTCTTGATAATCAATCCTGACTGAAACATTTCCTCTCGATTCACTCCCGACTTCTCAAGTTTGTCGAGAAGACCATTCCAGCCGGGAGGAGCATAGCCAACGTTAAACATATTGATGGTCTCGGCAGTCATTCCCCGCCGTTCAAGATAACGACAGGCATTTTTCCCTCGTTCAGGGTCCGTCAAATTGGCGTGAAACCACTCGGCAGCCACAGCGTGAATATGCTGATAACGTTCCCGTCGCGAATGAGCCTTCTCGTCTTGTCCCCCTCGTGCCTCAAGATTCAATGGCACACTGGCAAGCTTGGCTAGCTCCTGAACTGCCTCCATAAACCCCAGGCCTTCACGTTTCATCAGAAACGTGAACGCATCACCGCCCTCACCACAACCAAAGCAGTGAAACATCTGACGACTCGGACTCACAGAAAATGATGGGCTTTTTTCAGAATGAAAGGGACACAGCCCCTTGTAGTTTTGACCCGTTTTTGTAAGGGTCACCGAGCGGGAAATCACATCGATTAAATCAATGCGATCACGAATCTGCTGAAGAGTTTCTGGAGGAACACCTTTCCCAACCAATGCCAAGCCTCTCCTCCCACTATACGAATAGATCTTCTTGACTCACGATGACATGATCAATGCCAATACTCACTCCTTCTCAAAAAAACACCTGATATGTGGCGGTTGACGAGACATTCATCATCCCGTCATCCTGGCCATCATCCTGGCGGCCAATGAAATCCCCTTCCACCCAATACGTGGAAATGAAGATGAAATACAGTTTGCCCAGCCTCTTTCCCAATATTGGTCACAACCCGATAGCCCGGTTCAGCAAGACCTTTTTGTTGAGCGACACGGGAACACGCCATCATTACCTGTCCAAGCACACGCGGATCTTCCTCTTGCACGTGTGCCAAGGAAATCATATGTTGTTTGGGAATCACTAACACATGCACAGGCGCTTGAGGGTTCAGGTCTTCAAAGGCCAGGCAATCCTCATCTTCATACACAGTTGTGGAGGGAATCAACCCATCGACTATTTGACAAAAAATGCAGTCACTCATGCCTTAGGCTCCGTTTCCGTTCGCAGGCCTGACTTTCCGAATCGTTTCCCGAGTTCCTCAAAAATAGCTTTTGGCGGGATTTCCGCCTCTCCAAGCATCACCAATGTATGAAACCATAAATCGGCCACCTCATACACAATCTCATCCCGATCCTTATTCTTCGCGGCTAAAGCCACCTCTCCAGACTCTTCAATAACTTTTTTCAGGATTCGATCAAGGCCTCCCTGAAGCAATGTTGAGACATAGGAACCTTCCTGAGGCGTCTGCTTACGTGACAACACCATATCATAGAGTCGTTCGAGTACCCCGCCCCACGCCGCGTTGGTTGGCCCGACGTCACAAGCCCCATGACCTCCGTCCATCTCCGTGTAAAAACAGGATCGATTTCCGGTGTGACAGGTCGGACCGACGGGTTCGGCTTTGATCAAGATCGTATCATCGTCGCAATCTAGAAAGAGTGTTTTGAGAATGAGCTCATGGCCTGAGGTTTCGCCTTTTTTCCAAAGCTGCTGTCGAGACCGGCTCCAAAAATGCACCCGTTTCGTCTTCCTGGTGGCTTGGAGAGCTTCTTCGTTCATAAACCCCACCATCAAGACAGTTCCATCAAGCCAATCCTGGACAATAGCCGGCACTAAACCGCTCTCTCCAAATTGAACCTGCCTGGCTGATGAGATTTCGTTCATACGGATGTCACCGAACAGGCCTCAACCATTCTGACAGGTATCCCCTGTTGAGCTAAATGGGTCTTTGCCTCTGCAATGGAATAGGTTTTGAAGTGGAAAATTGACGCGGCTAATACCGCATCGGCCTGACCGATGGCCAACGCCTCATACAGGTGCTGAAGAGTACCCGCGCCTCCCGACGCAATGACCGGTATCGGCACAGCTCTCGACACAGCAGCCGTTAAGGGCAAATCGTACCCGTCTTTCTGCCCATCTTGATCCATACTGGTCAGTAAAATTTCTCCGGCACCATCATTCGCCATTCGTTGTGCCCACTCAACAACATCAAGTCCCGTCGCACGACGCCCTCCATGAGTAAAGACTTCCCATGTTTCTGGACTCTGGGTTTGCTCTAAAGCCCTCTTGGACTTCGCATCAATGGCAACCACAATACATTGAGATCCAAAGCGTCGTGCCGCGGATTTGACGAATTCCGGATCTTGAACCGCAGAGGTATTGATGCTGACCTTATCAGCCCCTGCAACAAGAAGCCGACGGACATCCTCTAACGTTCGAATGCCTCCGCCAACCGTAAGTGGCATAAACGCCTGCTCAGCCGTACGGGCCACCACATCAAGAATCGTGTCACGATTTTCATGAGAAGCCGTAATATCCAAAAAACACAGTTCATCAGCCCCGGCTTTATCATATTCTTTTGCGACGGCGACCGGATCCCCGGCATCGCGAAGATCAACAAAGGATACGCCTTTTACTACACGGCCATCCTTCACATCCAAACATGGGATGATACGCTTGGCTAACACCGGATTTCCTCTGAAGTCGAACGAGAGGCCGCCTGAAGTGCAGCAGACAGCTCAATCGTTCCTTCATACAGAGCTTTCCCGATAATCATACCAAAAACATGTGGTTCAATATTTTTTATGGCGTGAATATCTGATACGTTCGTCACACCTCCTGATGCAATCAATGGAAGTGCGGTTAAAGACGTTACATGTTCAAGCGCCTGAATATTGGGACCGTCCAACATACCGTCACGTGAAATATCTGTGAAGATAATGCCGGCAAGGGGATACTGGGATAACGACGGCACCACATCATCCGGCTTTTTCCCGGAACCCTCAATCCACCCTCGAAGGGCAATCTCACCCTGCTTTATATCAATCCCTACCAAAATCTTTCCGGGGAACTCCTCGCAACTTTTGGCAATCAGTTCGGGCTGCTCAAGTGCAGCCGTTCCAAGCACGACACGAGCCACGCCGATCGACATATAGCGGCGAATGGTCTCTAACGACCGGATGCCTCCGCCCACCTGAATCGGGATCGACACCTGTTTCACCATCGCTTCAATATCCGTGACGTGTTGAGGTAGCCCCTTGACCGCACCATCCAAGTCCACAACATGAAGGCATTCGGCTCCCAACGACTGCCAGTGCTTCGCCATCGCCGGTGGATCTTCCGAATAGCGGGTCTCCTGCGCCATATCGCCTTGCCGCAAACGCACACACCGTCCGCCCTTGAGATCAATTGCTGGAAAAATTTTCATAGGTAACCCATCGTTCTCTCTGTCAGTCTTTCTCACCCCCGAGGCAGGAACTTCATCATCAGTCACCGCCAACTGGAAATTCCTGCATGATGTTCCTGACACCGTATTGAGCCAGCTCGTCAGCGGTGACAAAGGCCCCTCTCCGTTCAATAAATCCCATCAGATCTTCATTCATGGGTTTTTGCTCTTCGTAATATTCCCCAGTCCAGTGAATCTTTCCACTGAGCGGATCCACGAGATGAACTTCAAATCCCACAACAGCCGGTGTGGCCCCAATCTTTGTCCCCACACGTTCTCGATAAGTTCGGACAAGACCCATCACGACGGCATCAGCTTCCAACCGCGTTCCAATTTCTTTTACTGTCTCTTTCCAATTTTTCGTTGAATCCGGTGAACGATATGAGGTTAGCGCCGTCGTCACGTCAAACGATGGGACAAGATGCACTCCAACTCGATGCTTAAGAGACTCATACACCATTTTGGTAATACGTTTAGCCGCAAGATTGGAAACTGTACGCGTTTCAGAGTGTGTGAGTTGCCCCCGTTCCGATGACGCAGCCGGAAGCTGAAATTGAGAACGGATTTCGGGAGGATTCACCAAAGCCTGAGACGGACGTGACGAAAACTGTTGAGGCGTCGAAAGCGTTTGAAAGGGAAGAACGGCAAGCGTACGAATCGTTGTCGGTCGGAACCCTGGAGAAGAATTCACGGTCACTTTTGGAGGCACACAGGCTCCCATGCCGATGAGACTCGTTAACAAAACAATTGTCCATCCCCGAGACATGGCATTCGTCTGCTCATGAACCGGTAAAGGAAATGCCCCCATCATTGCCAATTCCCAAAGTTGCGAAAGAGCTGCAGGCCGATCGCTTGGCTCTTTTCCGGGTGAAACTGCGCGGCAAAAATATTGTCCTTCCACACACTCGATACGAAGGGAAATCCATATTCGGTTGTCGTACACGTATCCTGCGGATCTGCAGGTTCAACATAATACGAATGGACAAAGTAGAGATGACTCTCCGCAGGAATCTGTTCAAGCAAAGGCGAAGGGTGCTGTATCGTAATCGTATTCCATCCCATGTGGGGAATCTTTAGTCCTGCCGTCGATGACGACTCAGCAGGAAATCGTTTCACAATGCCTGAAAGAATGCCCAACCCTTGGTGCTGGCCAAACTCCTCACTTTTCGTAAACAGCAATTGAAGTCCCAAGCAAATACCGAGAAACGGTTTCCCGCTGGAAATAGCTTGACGAAGCGGAACATCTAATTCATAACGCATGAGGTTATCCATGCAGTCGCCAAACGCCCCAACCCCCGGAAGCACGACATGACTCGCATCGGAAATTTTTGACGAATCTCGTGTCACCACGGCCTGATGTCCTACCGCTTCAAACGCCTTTTGGACACTGCGGAGATTCCCCATCCCATAGTCAATAATTGCAATCATTGCGACACCGTACTGAATCGATGGTTCACGCCTGACTTCACAAGCTATAACGACCCTTTCGTCGACAAGACGCCGACCACTCGCTGATCACGGCTGATGGCTTGAGCCAAGGCTTTTGCGAAGGCTTTAAAAATTGCCTCCATCTTGTGATGCGGGTTTCGCCCATACATGAGGTTAATGTGCAAATTCAGACCGCCCTGGCTCACCAAGGCTTGAAAAAAATCTTCAAAGAGTCCCAGGTCCAACGTTTTAATCATCTGGGACGGAAGATCAACATTGTAGACTAAATACGGCCTCCCACTCAGATCAACCGTCACTTGAGCCAAGGTCTCATCCAAGGGGACACTTGCCCATCCGAAACGGACAATGCCTTCTTTTCCGCCAAGTGCTGTATTAAGAAGAGATCCGAGAACAATCCCAATGTCTTCAATTGTATGGTGATCATCAATTTCCGTATCGCCCTTGGCCTTGACCGTCAGGTCGAAAAACCCGTGCTTGGCTAACAACGTCAGCATATGATCAAGAAACGGAATGGTCGTCTGAATATCGCTGCTTCCCGTGCCGTCGAGAGTCCAGGAAGCCTGAATAGATGTTTCCGCTGTCGTCCGTTCAATCGACGCACGTCGAAGATCCTTTGCGTTACTCATAGCCAGCGACTCTCCATAGATTTGCCATGTGCATCGAGCCCTTCCATTCGGGATAGACACACGACGTGTTCGTTCACAGCCTTCAATTCTTTTCGGGAATACGAAACAAGATTGCTTTTCTTGACATAATCATCTAACGACAAACTTGAAAAAAATCGTGCACTCCCTCCTGTCGGAAGCACATGATTCGGTCCGGCCACATAGTCCGCGACAGCCGGAGGCGTGTAGCGGCCAAGAAAAATGGCCCCGGCATGTCGGATATGCGGAAGATACGACTCCGCTCGATCAAGATTGACCGCCAAATGTTCCGGCGCAATCTGATTCGAAAGGGCGAAGGCCTTGGCTAGACTTGGGACCACAAACGCAAAAGCATATTTTCGAATGGACTTTGTCGCAATTTGCTTTCGACCTAATCGTGTAAGCTGCTGATCAATCATGACCACTACCTTTTGAGCCAGTCTCTTGGAAGTCGTAACAAGATAGACACGCGCCTCTTCATCATGCTCAGCTTCGCACAAGAGATCGGCAGCCACATGGGCAGGGTCACTGGTTCCATCAGCAATCACCAATAACTCACTGGGACCGGCCACCATATCAATATCCACCTGTCCATAGACGAGCCGCTTCGCCGTGGCCACATAGAGATTCCCAGGTCCAACGATTTTATCGACAGGCTGAATCGTTTTGGTTCCAAATGCCATCCCCCCGATTGCCTGCACACCACCGACTCGATAGATTTCATCGACCCCGGCAATTTCGGCTGCCACGAGCAAGTACGGATGGATCTCTCCGGTAGCGGTTGGCGTACACATCACAATTCGCTTAACCCCGGCAACTTTGGCGGGAATGGCATTCATCATCACCGAAGAGGGATAGAGGGCTTTTCCGCCTGGAACATACAGCCCCACGGCATCAAGCGGGGTGACTAACTGTCCAAGCCGCACTCCACCTTTGCTATATGTCCATGTCGAAGTCCGCTGACACTCATGAAACTCTTGGATGCGACTCGCCGCAAATCGCAGGGCACGTTCTTCCTCTTTTCCAATCAGAGTGTGGGCTTTGTGAATTTCTTTTCGGGTCACAGGGAATTGCTTGGGCTGAAGGTTCAAGTGATCGAACTTTTTTACATACCGGGCAATGGCCGTATCTCCACTTTTTTTCACGGCTTGGAGAATACTCTTGACCGACGTTTCCACCTGTTCATTCTGCTGAGCCGAACGGTGAATCACGCCTTTCAAGAGGCGAGAAAAATTTTTGTCGTGATGTGAAACAATTTTCATGTTCATACTTTGCTGAAACGGCCTTTATTCACGGCATCGCGTACCGAACATATGACCAGCACCGATGGCGCCGCCGTATTTCGAAGAACAGGCATCAATCTTTCTGCCACGATATAACTGTGGACCGGCTGAATGCACTATGGCCGGCTTTTCTTGAGCCGTTCAACCAGTTCCGTGATCGCCGCATGCTTCATTTTAAGGCTGGCCCGATTCACGATCACCCGTGCCGACGACCAGGCAATCACTTCGGTTTCGACAAGGTTATGCGCCCTGAGAGTCCGGCCGGTTGAAACGAGATCGACAATACGCTCGGTCAACCCGACGAGTGGCGCTAATTCAATAGAGCCATAGAGTTTAATGATTTCAATCGGGATTCCCAATTGATTGAAATGTTTTTCCGTAATATTGGGGTACTTGGTTGCCACACGGAGCTTTGACGACAAACGATTGGGAAAGGTCTTCCCTTTCGGCATAGCGACCACAAGCTTACAGGTCCCCATCCGTAAATCAAGCGGC
>BQIY01000067.1 GCA_021604265.1 Nitrospirales bacterium | reverse complement strand
GACACAATCACCGTTTCTCGTTCATATGCCGCGGCCCCGCAAGAGCCCGTCTCTGCCCCGATGATCACTCCATCAATTTGACGAATATATGAATCTGGCAAATTGGGGCCCGCAATATGTGTCAAGGTTTTCTCCTTCAAGAGAAGAATAGAGCACCACATTCCCGGAAACTGCTCTTCGATTTTCTGACAGAACAGATTCAGAATATCTGGCAAAGACTCGCCAACAGCCATTTTTTCTAACAAGACTTTTTGACTAGCTATAGAAGAAATGGCTTCCTGACGTGCACGGATATGAGGGGGTAATTGAAGTAGACCGAAATGAGGAACATCTCGCTTCGACTCAGAAAGCGAAGGAGGCGAGAAATCTTGGTTCATGTATGGACTCTTTCACTGGCTTGACGTCATTCACTCCGTTGCACAACCGGAGCAAGGATTCATGTAAACAAAATAATCAATAAGTCCGTATCAATTCAGCCAATGAAACCGTCGCTAAAAAATTAAAGACACCTCCCGGAACGAATGAAGAAACAATAGGTTCTCTTGCATGTCAAAACAGGTAATAAGAATAATGAAGAGGTGGAAAACGATCATCAGATGGATATAAATAAAATCAGCACATCTTGATGGCTGGCCTAAACATGTACCATAACGTATGCAGGAATATTCTAGGCTGACATCATCACCCCCTTAAGTCAAGATTTCTTCAATACATTCGCATGCTTCTTGAAGAAAGCACGGAATGATTACCCTCCTCGATATCGCTCAGGACTGACTGATGAAATCGATGAATAGTGCGTTTTTCTACTCTGATAGTACCCCAGGTCTACAGCTCCTCTAGCCGAGCGTTACAACTTTGGTCGATTTCTCGTAAAAACCATATACACGAGCTGTTCATGAAGCGTTAACCCATTAAGCCGTGAAAGGCCTATTATTCGTGCGACATCTTCCTTGAGCGATACGTTCAATCAGAGAATATTCTTGAACTGCGCGATGAGAGAGTTCAATGCTGTCTATCCAAAGAGACAAACCAGGGTGGAGGAGATGGCAGGAGACGTAGATCAATTGGAACATTCACCAAGGCCTGAGACTGTCGAGGTAGACGGTCACCGACAGAACCTTCGGAGGTCATGCTCTCCCATCCTTAGATAAGACTGTTCACGCAGCAATACCGGAGAAATGCATCCACCACAGCAATAATACAGTCTTATTGAACATGATAAAGAAAAAACATATTGACTGATTGAAAGAAAACTAGATCAATGAATATGAAAGAAATCCACAGTTAGAAAACATCACGACAAGCTCTTTCCGAATCGCAAAAGCGATATGTTATAACGTGACAGGGAAAAATCTGCTGTCATTTTTGACGACAAGTCAAAAAATTGACAGGGAACTCTTACCGACTTCAGCGTAGAGGTGCTGGAGTCTTAGCCTATCATGCTCTTTCCAGAAACATTGATAATCGGCCCCTCTGCTATGATCACCTCCAAGCTGAGCAACTGAAGAAGACGCAATCCCTTGCCCGTGGTAACCTCTGACGTATGAACACTGAAATTCGAGCAAGTCATTGGGTGTTGGATTTTGTCAAGCTGTTGCTCGGACCCAAGATGCTCATCATGTTGCTGACGGGATTTGCTTCGGGCTTGCCGTTACTGCTCACCGGATCAACATTAAAGTTTTGGCTTCGTGAAGAAGGACTTGATCTCAGTACGATTGGATTTTTCAGTCTTGTCGGCCTGCCCTATACGCTCAAATTCCTTTGGGCGCCATTAATGGATCGATTCATCCCCATCGACTTCGGTCGGCGGCGAAGCTGGATGCTCATGAGTCAAATTTCGCTTCTGCTAACCATCAGCGCGATTGCCCTCACCAATCCCCTCGCACATATACCCAGTGTCGTAACCCTCTGCCTTCTGATTACATTTTTCAGCGCCAGTCAGGATATTGTTCTGGATGCCTATCGACGTGAGGCGTTAACGGACGAAGAACTCGGGATCGGTTCTTCAATCTTTATCTATGGGTACCGCCTGGGAATGCTGACTTCCGGCGCACTTGCGCTCTTTCTCGCGGATCAAGATCTGTTCACATGGCAAGATGTCTATCTCATTATGGGCTCCTGCATGTTGATCGGGATCTTCGCCACCTGGATTGCTCAAGAACCAGTACAAGACTATCCCCTGCCTGCATCCCTCCAAGAAGCGATCGTGGGCCCATTTGTGGAATTTTTCTCACGGCCGCACGCCATCCTGATTTTGTCGTTCATTCTTCTCTATAAACTTGGCGACAGCATGGGATCTGAAATGATTTCCCCATTGATGGTCGATCTGGGTATTTCTAAAACCCAATACGCCATGGTCGTCAAACTTTTTGGAATGATCGCCCTGATTGCCGGCGGGTTATTAGGGGGATTGATCATTTATCGGCTCGGCATTATCCGCTCTCTCTGGATCTTTGGAATCTTACAAATGGTCTCAACAGCAGGTTTTGTCATTCTTGCCATGGCGGGTAATCATGTCATGGTCCTAACAGCCGTTATTGCCTTTGAAACCATCACCAGCGGTCTAGGACAAACAGCCTACGTGGCCTTCATGGCCAGCATCACAAATAGACGATTCACCGCCACACAATATGCGCTTTTGACAAGCTTAATGGGCGTTCCAAGAGTTATTGCAGGATCAACAACGGGAGTATTAGCTGACTGGATGGGCTGGGAGGCCTTCTATGCCTTCTGCACATTCATTGCATTACCAGGACTCATGCTCATTGCACGAATCGCAAAAATCGAGGCACACGACGCATCCCAAGAGACCGGCTATAGCCGTTTCAAATAACCTCCGACATTTGATGTCTCTTATTTCGCTGTGGCAGTCTGAATAGTTCAACTGGAAGTTAATTGGATTCGCTATAGCCACTCGTCTCGGAGAGTCGCCGATAGCCTTCGTGACTATTCTTTTTTGGGAAACCATGGAAAAAAGACGCTGGTCGTCCGTTGATACGCGCGATAATCTTCCCCGCGCGTGACAAGTGCTTGGGCTTCAGCATAGGGAATGCCAGTTATTTTTAACAGAGCGACGGTCATGGCCACCGGACCAATCAGTGTGTACCATCCCATAGGCACACCAATCGCCATCACCACATAGGCACACCAAATCAGCGTTTCGCAAAAATAATTTGGATGACGAGAATACCGCCACAAACCCACACGACATGTTTTCCCTGCGTTCTTAGGGTTTTCTCGGAATACCCCTAGCTGATGGTCAGCAAGCACCTCTCCCACGATCGCCAAAGCCCAGAGCAGCATTCCCAGAATTTCACCCACTCCAAACGGCGGATAAGGGTTGGCCATAAGAACGACAAGCGGCATCAAGAACATAACCACGGCCACAGCCTGACCTTGGAAATAGATAAAAAATCCCAATTGAGCCCACTTGCCCATTTGCCCTCGAAGAGCTTGATACCGGGCATCTTCGATTTTCCTATAGATTCTATGAGCAAGCAGATGCCAGGCTAATCGAAACGCATAGAATGCCCCCATGGCCCCGAGCAGCCATTTTCTCAATGGATCGCCTTCAATGACATTTGCGGAGACAAGACTCGTCACGCCAAAGACTAGACAAAACCCTACATCAGCAAGGACCGCATTGTGATGAAAGCATTGCGCACACCAAAAGCCGAGCATGACCAGAGCCGCAATGGGCCAGATCATGACAAGGATGTCAAAGGGAGGAGGGAGAAAGGACATAACAGGATGAAAAATGAAAAGTGAAAAAGGTAAAATGCAAAATTAAGAAAACATTCTGCCCTGACAAAGAGCAGCACGATTTTTTATTTTACAATTTTTATTTTGCACTTTACATTTTCCCAAGTCCGTTACCCTGCAGTTAATGACAGAGGGCTACGTACCAGATTCTGGTCGGCTTGAGCATCTAACTGGACTTCGATTAAAAAGACTTGCTCTTTCGAAATGTTCCCCTGTTGAATCAAGTGATCACGAATTGCTTGTGCGCGTTGCTGCGCCAAGAGGCGGACTTCGCTTTCATGCACATCCATATCGTCTAATAATTGACGTTTCATGCGCTCCCAAGGTTCTCCTTCTGTAGGCTCTGAGTCCGTCGCTATCTTGACAGCCACTTCCTGAGATTCGGGCAAATCTTCTGAATTGGACTCCGCCTTCTGAGCCACATCGGACGCCGACTCGAGCGGCTCAGCCATCGTTTCACCAAACTTCTGGACAAAAAGCTCACGAATCAAACGACCTTGTTCCTCCGGCGTCATGCTTGTCTCCTTGCGCTCACGCAGCCCATCGAGCTGAGTCATGAGTTGGGCCTCAGCAAGTGCCGTGCGATCATGCACAGGATCGGCCGTCCCCGTGACTTCCAGTCTTAACGCCGGACGTTCAATAAGAGCACTGGCCAATGAATCAAGCTTCTCCTGTTCTTTCTCATTCAGTTCCCGAGAGCCAAGATCAAATTCTACGAACTGAAGGTCATCGCTCTCTCCTCCAATAAGGCCTCCGACAAGATTGAAGGGTGACGCCACAGCTTTGGTCAGGAGATTGAGCAACGTCTGGATCAGCACGCCGCCATAGCTGAAGTCTGGGTCATTCAAATCGCCCCGGACCGGTAAATCAATATCTATTTTCCCATGCCGATCCTTGAGCAGGGCAATCGCCAGCGGCACAGGCAGCGAGGTGGCGTCTGGACTTCCCGTCTCCGCCCCCATGGTCATTTGATCGATGAGGACCTTGTTTTCCCCCTCCAATACATGTTCAGCGACCTTGTATTTGAGGTCAAGAGAGAGCTTGCCTTTCGTAATCGGATGACCGGCATATTTTCCGGAATACGGCGAAACAGCCGTCAAGTCGACATTCTTAAACAATAACGTCAAATCAGAATAGGCATCCTGACTGAGCGGATTAATTTTTCCCTTAATGTCAAACGGCGCATACTTGTCGACCTTCCCTTTGAGTTCTATATCGGCCTTTGCCATTTGAGCAGAGGACAACCCGGCAATCGTACCTGTCAACTCTTGAATCCCCGTCAGGACATTCGGCTCCAACGACAAATCTGCAAACTGCGCAGCCGCATTGACAAGACGGACCCGGCCAATTTTGACAGGAAGCGGCTCTTGGGCTGGCTCATCAGACTCAGATTGCGACGGCTCTTCCTCTGAAGTGTCAGGCTCCTCACTTGTGCCTGGCGCTGAGAACAGTCGGGAAAAATTCATTGATCCATCATGGGCAATGGTAGCTTTGACAAATGGTTCAACAAGCTCGATTTCTCCAATCGACACAGTTGTCGGTTCAACATCCAGCACCAGCTCTTTTAATGAAAGCGATTGGAATTTCAAAAACTCTTCGGTCAATTCGGGATCGCTCGCGGCAAACTGATTAAGCGCCACCTGCCCCGCATAGTGGAAGACGGGCGATTGTTCAGGCGCTCCCTGATAGAGCAACTTCCCATCCAAAGCGAGAGCTCCATCACTGAGTTGAAACTGAACATGCGGAGACAGGTATGGCGTGAATGGCGAAAGAGCGAATTCTGAGACTTTGAGGTCAACGTCTGCCACCACAGGCTCTAGACCCACTTTCCCCGCCATGTCGATTTTTCCAGCGTCATTCACAGTCAATGCCAATGCCAGATCAAAAGGCTCTTCAAACGTCGTCTTGAGTTTTTTCACGTGCAGATCAAACCCGGCAAGATTAATCTGAGCGTGTGGCTCTAACGTTCGATCTTCGAAATCAATCGTATAATTCTGCACCGCAAAGTCTTGAATGGTTACGACCCATGGCTGATCAGCTGCAGAGTCATCACCAGATGAGGCTTTGGCTTGCTCAGCGGCTGGAGCAGAGGCTTCAGAATCTTCTGTCGCCTCGATAGGGGCAAAAAGTTCCTGATAGTTCACTATTCCTTTCTCGGTCAACCAGGTTGAAAGTACGGCATCTTTAGAACGAATCAACGGAATCGTCACTTGCTGTGACGAGACATCGACCGTCACACCTTCGATGTCGAAAGCGGGAATCGACAACACCGTCTCGGCATTCCCTTTAGCCGCCAGACTTAACTCGCTGATATGGACTTCCCCTTCTGTCAATGTTGTCTCAACAGCATCTGCCTGCGTTGTGAGTTGGTATTTCGTACTGACATTCAAGAGCCCTTTTTCTATTTCGAAACGTAGGTGATCCTGAAGATATCGCCATGGCGTGTGAAGCCGTAACCCTGTCAGTGAGATCTTCCCTAAAGAGCTGAACGGTTCCAGCACCAGTGTTCCTTCCCACTCCAACACCTCCCCTTCACTCAATTCGGCTGTCACCGTGTAAGGGTTTTCTAATTCAGGATGCGTCGCGAAGTTATTCAGGGAAATTTCAACCGGCACAATATGCGCGTGAAAGGGAGTCGGCCTGGATTCATCATGAAACTCAACCATACCCTGCTCAATCGCAATACGATGAATTTCAATGGCTGGAACCCCCTCCTCTTCGTTAGGCGCTTGAGAGGCTTCTTCTACAGACTCTGAATCCGATTCAGAAGCCGCTGTCGGCCCCAACTCAGCGACATTCATCGTGCCATCCGGTCGAATCTTGATCAGTCCATATGGCAAGACAAGCTTAATGTGTTCAAACGTGTAAGTCTGCCGAAAAATTGAAGAAACTTGAAAATTCACAAAGAGTTCTTGGAATCCAAACAGAGGGCTCTGGTCTTGCTCCTGCACTTCAAAGTTTTGAATACTCAATGAAAGCGTGAAGGGATTAAAGGCAATGTCCTCCACCACAACTGGCCGTCCAAGCTGCTCAGACAGCATAGCCGGCAGTTTCGATTTAGCCGCCCACGGTATCACGACAAATCCGACCAGCGTGTACAACACTAGCAGGCTCACTAAAATAAGGATCAGTCGCTTTGTATTACGAAAGAACGCCAAGACAAATTTCTCACAAGACGGCAAGTTCACGTAAAAATTTCGAGGACCATACCACACAGTCTATCATTTCACTATACCCAACTAAATACGGTGACTCGTACCGCAACACACCACCCAGCATCTCCCGGGTTGAACACTTATGCAATCATGTCTTCAACCACAGTTCTTGTAAAAAATATTTCGAGCGATGCCGAAACAGCTCAATCCCCGATAGACTCACCCACGAACACATCAATCACTATTCTAGCGCATGAACGCAGAGTGTAGATAATCGCACGAAGTGACCACACCAACGTCTTACAGCAATTCTGAGTACATAAGCCTTCACTCATCGCACTGAGTGCAATCATCACAATCAATGCGTTACAATACAAGCATATGCGTTGCACCGCATAAATAGTCGTATCTAAGCGTGCCCCCCTCGCTTGACCACAAACGTCCCAACAAAAACTTGTCCGCTAGAATACTTTACGGTACCCTTTAATACAGGGAAACACATGGACGTACCAGCCACAAAAACCAACTCAACCAGCTTTCGACTTGGGGGGCTTCAAATCCTTGGAATCGGCCTCCTCCTCACCGTTGTCACCATTTTGTTCACAACGTGGTGGATGAGCAACAATATTTACGCGGCCCCCTTCACCCCAACACAACTCACACCAGTAGAGCAACAAACTCTCGAAGCCAAATTGGCCCAGATTTCTGAAGTACATCCGCCAGAAATCGATTCAACAGCATCAAGGCCAGTAGAGTCGCCATCCGAGCCATTAGAACCAGAACCTTATCACGAGAATCACGCGAAACGAGAAATTCACCTATCGGAAAAAGAACTCAATGCCCTCATTGCCAAAGATCCAGAAACCGCAAAGCATGTGGCCGTGGACTTAACCGAGGACCTGGTCAGTGTCAAACTCCTTGTTCCTATGGCTCACGACTTTCCTGTGCTTGGCGGAAAAACGCTCAAATTACATCTGGGAGTCGTACTGAAATATGTCGACAATCGACCAGTTGTCGCCATTCGCGGCATGAGCCTTGGCGGAGTTCCACTCCCTCAATCTTGGTGGGGCGATATCAAAAATGTGAACCTTGTAGAAAGATTTGGTGCAGAAGGAGGTTTTTGGGATCAATTCGCCAAGGGGGTGGAACAGATCAGTATTCAGGAAGGTCAATTTCGTGTCACGCTGAAAGAATAATCCCTCATCTCTCGTTAATGCTGCCCTTGCGAAAGCCGATAGAATAGGTAAACCAGCAATTAGTTGATTCATAGTATATAATAAATACAAGATGACTCGAATTCACCCACCATTGCCCCACGGAGAACCCTATCCATGACGCTGAGCTTAGAGGACCAAGAAGCCCTTGAACACGCCTATTTGCTACTTGAAAATCCCAGCTTTGCCGCTAAAGTCACCAACCTCATTGGAACACCCGTTGAAAAAGCTCTGGCCGTCTTACCGGACAATTGGTCAGACAAATTAATGACGTCGACCAAAGGGGCATTATCAAGAGCGCTGGATGTCGCCGTCGCCACACTCAACTATCAACATGCGGGAGAGGCATCAAACACGGCGCATAAGGTTTTTACATCCATCAGTGGAGCACTTGGCGGAGCATTCGGGCTGGGAGGGTTAGCCATCGAACTCCCCATCTCGACAACCATTATGCTTCGATCAATTGCTGACATTGCGAGAAGCGAAGGGGAAAACATTCTTGATGTGGAAACCAAGCTCTCATGCCTCGAAGTCTTTGCACTCGGAGGGCCAACCCCAAATGATGATGGGACCGAAACCGGATATTTCGC
>BQIY01000066.1 GCA_021604265.1 Nitrospirales bacterium | reverse complement strand
CAAATCACCACTTTTTGCCGTAATCACAAACACGATATTGTCTTCACGTCCGTACTGTTCTTCAAAACGTTCTAGATCCTGAAGCTCTGGATTTTCGTGAGAAAAAAAGATTCGATCATCACTCCGGAATGTCAACCAACTGGAACCCACCGATATCACGGTCATCAATAGGGACAGGAGTCCAATGATCAACCATGGCCGCGTCACAACTCTCTCTGCAAATTTGTGTAACATCATTGTTTCATGTCTCAGAACATTTAGAGATTTAAGAAATCGAATAGTGATCAATCAGCTCACGGAGTCGATTAAGGGTGAGAACGAATTGCTCTTCGGTATGCTGGGCAGTCAAAAAGAACCGCAACCTCGCTTCATTCTTTGGCACAACGGGATACATCACGGCATGAACAATAATGCCGACTTTCAGAAGTTCTGACATCAGATGGAGGGCTAACATCGTATCGCCTAGCTTAATCGGAACAACCGCTGACAAACCGGCCTGTCCCACATCAAACCCCCGTTCCTTTGCCAATGCTACAAAGCGTTCAATATTACGATGCAACCGTTGCACGCGGGCTGACTCCGTGAGCATGACATTCAGGGCTTCAAGTGCTGCAGCGGCACTCGCTGGAGGGAGGCCCGTGCTATACAACAAAAGGCCAGGAGCAAAATGACGAAGCATATCTATCATCTTCTGAGATCCTCCGATAAACCCGCCACAACTCGCAAAACTTTTACTCAAGGTTCCCATGATGAGATCAACCTCGGATGCCGGAATTCCCCAATGTTCACACAGTCCCCTTCCCGTTTCGCCGACCACACCTAGAGAATGTGCTTCATCAACCATAAGCCACGCATGATGTTGACGCTTGAGCGCGAGCAAAGACGGAAGATGTGCAAGATCACCATCCATACTGTACGCACCCTCGACCAAGATCATGGCACGACGATAGTTCATTCGGTGCTCTTTCAAAAGACGACCCAACGCACGGTAGTCATTGTGAGGAAAGATGATCCGCCGAGCCTGTGACATCACCGCTCCCATGACACCGCTGTTATGCATGAGTTCATCCATCAGAATAAGATCGTTGGCCCCAAGAAGGTAACTGACAGTCATAACATTGACCGCGTATCCCCCAACAGACATCACACAGTCGTCAAACCCAAACGCGTCGGCATATGCACGCTCTAATGCTTGATGGATTTCCATCTGTCCCCCAACCATTCGTGCAGCACCTGCGTGCGTTCCATATTGAGTCAGTGCATTCTTCGCCGATTCGATTACCTGGGGATGATCGGAAAGCCCCAAATAGTTGTAACCGGAATAACTGATGTACTCACAATCCTCAACCTGCACTCGATCAGAAATGACTCCCTGACGCGGCATAAAATAGGGATTACACATTCCCTCACGAGAATAAAATGTTCGCATTTCAAGGATACGTTGATAGTCTTCCATCGACGCCACATCCATCGACAACGGATCAAAAGACTCCGCTTTACTGGACTTCTTCACGCCGGAAGGACCGAGAAATTCTTTTTTAAACGCTGCCAAAAGATCTTCACTGGAAGAATTCATCATATTCATTCACCAATTGCTAACAAAATATTTATGCGGCATCACATGCCACTTCAAACTGCATTTGCTCGAGAGACTTGAGGGCTAATTTGGCAATCGACCCGCCACCGACGAGATCGAGAACTGAGACCGAAATGCCTAACGTGTCACTAATCGTACCTTGAATCTCTGTAGCCATCAGGGAGTCCACGCCCAGGGACTCGATTGGACACTTGGGGTCCACCTGCGCAGAAGACATTTTCAATTTCGTCGCAAAGATTTCTTTCAACAGCCCTCCTAAGATTTCTTGGCGTTGCGGAGGCTCTAAAATCGCTAGCTTTCCACGAAGCCCTGTTTGAGCCGAATCATCATCCTTTGCTCTCGCTGCTTCAACCAGCGTGCGAAACCTCGGTGAACGTCCACCGTATGTTTCGTATCGAGCCCATCGACTCCAATCTGAAAAGTCCGCGATGCCAATCTGTGTCACACCTTCTGAAATCGCCCGCTCAAGACCGATTAACCCAGCATCAAAGGAAATAGGCGACAGTCCGATCTGCCGCAAATGTTGACCAATCATGGCATCCCGACTCAGCATACCAACGGTCTCGATGGCTCCCCAATTGACACTCAAGCCAGCTAAGCCATGAGCTCGACGAAAAGACGCAAGACTATCGAGAAATCCATTGGCCGCAGCGTAGTTAGCCTGATTGCTGTTCCCTACCAACACAGAGATCGAGGAAAACAACACGAAATGGTCAAGCTTACACTCAACCGTGGCACAATGGAGATTCCATGCTCCTAAGGCCTTAGGACGCATCACGCTTAAGAGATCCTGATCACTCATGTCTACAATAGGTTTATCATCGATGATTCCTGCAGCATGAAAAATCCCTCGCAATGGATGTTCGCATGCCGATAGCTTGACCATAAGCTTTTCAACCTGTACAGCGTCCGCAATGTCACACGCACATACAGAAACCTGACATCCCATCCGTTCGAGTTCTTGCATAAACACTTGATCCACTTGACTCTGACCGGCTGAGCGCCCGACCAACATGAGATGTCCCGCACCATGGGCTGCCAGCCATTTCGCCGTCTCTTTCCCGAGCCCTCCAAAAGCTCCAGTGATGATATATGCAGCATCCTCCTTGATATTCGGTGAATCCACTGCCTCAGCTTTTATCATGGTTTCACTACCATAGCTCACCGTTACCTGATCACGTTGAGCCATGATACGAGCGTCACAAGACTCCATGTCCGCCACATCTATACTGTCAATCATGGGAAGATGACCCGGGGTGCTCCAAAGCGCCTCTTGTAAGGCATCATGCATCTGTTGACGATATCGTTGCATCTCCACTCGTGGATCCATTCGAATTAATTGACCGACCCTCGAGCCACAACTCAGTGGTTCAAAATGCCCTTTCTTTTCAAAACCCACATCAATCAAACATCCACCAACCGACAGTCCTTCATAGCCAAAAATTGGCTCCCATTCGGTCAGTGGAGCCACAAGAATACTGAAGGCCCCAGCGGTCTGCGCCTGCTGAAGAGCAGTCATTGTCCATTGCGACGACTGCGCAGGAAAGGGTTCAACCTCGACTCCTCGACTCTGAAGTTGTTCCGCCACCGCACGACCTAGGACATTGACGCACACTAATGCGCGTTCCCCAGCTCGGACCTCCACTCTATCGAGCATGCGCCTGGCCAACGACTGCAGAGCACGACACACCGCAGTCTCAGCAGGAATGGCCTCTTCAACGTGGACAAGTAACGCTTCGCGTAACGGGACAGATATGTGACTCGCAAGTGCAGCAGGGACAAATCCACATACACGATCGTCAATCATAAAGTCCTGGCACTCAGAATCCATTCGTGAGATACGTCCACAAACGGTCATGAGCCGACCTTGATCATCGACTCCCTCTAACTGTTCCATAGCCGCAACGCTACTTAGCGATGACGCTTCAATCTTGAGTTCAATTTCTCCGCTCTTGAGACGACTCATAAGCGCACATGACGCCTTGATGGTTCCTGAACGGGAATCGTTCTTCAAAGAAAATCGATCACCATCGGCAGACTTCAGCTCTCTCTCTGCACTTCGTACAAAGATATTGCTCGCACCAAGTTCAGAGTAAAAACGTGCATGTTGACGAAAAGCCACTTCATCTTTTTCATCGTCAGCCCTCAACTCGTGGACCAGCATTGCCGTTGTTGCATGATCAATGAAACGCGGCAAGTCAATCGTCGTCGGCCTAAATTGTCCGAGTTCATTCAGTGCAACACGTGTTAATCCGATGAGCGTTCCTTGTGCTGGAATCGTGGGAGCATCTTGGTCATCGATGCGAAATGCTCCCCGTGTCACCACGTAAATACGGGGAGTATCATGTCGCGTGGCCAAAGCCTGTAGCGTACGAAGCAAAGCCGCCGCAGCTAATTCACCAGTGACATCATAAGAATCATCAAATCCGGAACGTGCCATGAATACGATCGCATCACACGCTGTTTGCGTGACAAGCGTTGAACACATTTCTGCATTCCAGTTTCTAAGCACCACACGATCCTGCCCCTCCTGTTCGACCATGGCGCACAAGGTTGTTTGTGCACCCACTTCATCATCTGTCAGAACCAACCACGTACGACTCGGACGATCATGGTGAGGTAATGCGGCATGAGTCCAACGATACATATGATCACCAGTCGGATATTCGCGATCCTGACGTTTTGGTTGAAGCGCCGTACACATCAAGCCGTCAATTCGTGCGATCACAAGACCACTTTCACTGATAAGCGTTACATCGCATTCCACAACACGAGGACCTCGATGTTTCAGAACTCCTCGACACCAGAACCGATCGGACAAAGGCTGGAATATTCGCAGATCTCGAATCCCCGTTGGAAGAAATGCCCCATCCTTGGAGTCCAATAGACTTAAAACTGTCTGAAAGCAACCATCGAGTAAGCACGGATGAGCGATATAGTCTTTGTTTGTCTTTTCCAAACTTGTTGGAAGTTGGAGGTACGCAATGACTTCTTGACGATTCGCACGAAAATGCACATGGCGGATTGGTTGAAATAACGGACCATACTGCAATGAAAATTTCTCAAACCCTTCATAGACCTCCGTGGCTTCACGCGTTTCTTCCGTTGAGATGTCATTGATATCCAGATACTCTTCTTGATTTCCGATTAACGGATAGACCTGACAACTCGCATGACAGGTGTTCTGGGTTGGATCCCCATCATTAAAACTATGCACGGCAACACGCCTGCCATCAGAATCCATCCGTGTTTCTAAATACAGTGGTTTATCAATCCCAAGCACCAATGCTTTCTCGATAGAAATATCAGTCAAACGATAGCTGCCTTTCGCATCCGTATTGACAACTGAAGCCGATTGCAGCATGGCTTCCAGATAACCGGCGGCAGGCATGATGGCAATCCCGTCCACGACATGATCTGCCAAATAATCAAGACGATAGTCTGCCAAGTCCATGCGCCACACATTCATTCCCTGCTCTTGTATCCCAAGGATGGGCCGTGCGATATCATGCAGCCGATCACGCCGCTGCCGTTCGGACTCACGCCATAACTGTTGTCGCTGCCACGGATAGTTTGGCAAAGAGACAAATTGGCCAGTTGGATGACGTGCCTCCCATTGCAGATCTCCACCCTGCGCATAGACATCCGCAATACATCGGCGAAACGACGTCTGCTCAGATTTCTTACGATTGAACGATTCCACAATGCGCCCGTCGACATTGTGTTCAGCCAACACTTCCTTCAACGAATTTCGTAGAACAGGATGAGGTCCGACTTCAATAAAGACGGTATAGTCATCATTCAATAACGCACCAATGGCCTTGGCAAAAAACACAGGTTCGCGCACATTCCGACACCAATATTCGGCGTTAAAAGGTGTATCGTGAGCCAGGCCTCCCGTCACGGTCGAGTAGAGAGGAACACGGGGAATATTTGGCTTGAGTGAGGACAACGCCTCTCGCAACTCTGGCTTTAATGGCTCCATCATCGGACTATGATAAGGAACTTCCACTCGTAGCGGACGGGCAAATATCTCTCGCTTCTCCAGTTCAACCTGAATGTTATTGAGATAACTCTGATCACCAGCGAGAGTGATACTGGTCGGACTGTTAACCGCCGCGATACTGACAGTTCCCTGACTCTCAGCAACGTAAGCATAGACATCATCATAGCGAAGCCCGACAGCCAACATGCCACCGCTTCCTGCAGCCTTCGCCTGAATACGGCTGCGATGACACGCAACAAGAAGGGCATCATGCAGACTCAACATACCCGAGGCCCAGGCGGAAGAAATTTCACCAACTGAATGTCCAACGACGGCAGCAGGAACGACACCTTCCGCACGTAGGGCTTGAGTTAATGCATACTGCAAGACAAAATTTGCTGGTTGGGCTATGTGGGTTTCTGTTATACGTGAGGTCGCTTCATCTTTTGACATTTCGTTGAGAATTGAGAATCCAGAAATTTCTCGAAATATTTCATCGGCTTCATCCACAGCATGTTTAAAGACCGCATGATATCGATACAACTCTTGCCCCATTCCCCACCATTGTGGTCCCATACCGGTGTAGACAAATACCGGTTGCCGTTGACCTTTAAACGGCTGGCTCCCTTGAGTCCCATTTTGCACTATGCCTTCTTTCGCAAAAGTGTTAAGCCCCTCTTCTAAGTCTTCTCGCGTATCTCCCCAAATGGCCAACCGATGGGATAAATGCGTACGTCGGCAAGCCATCGAATATACAGTATCCTCAAGAGTCTCATCGTTATTTCTTAAAAGATTCGCATATGTCAACGCTAATCCACGCAATGCATTCTCATCCCGTGCAGATAGCGGAAGAAGTTGAAAGCTTTTTGACGATTTGAAAGACGGCTCTGATCGTTGAGGCACGCGATAATGATCCAAACTCAAGATAGCATGCGCATTTGTTCCGCCATATCCAAAAGCATTGATCGCCACTCTTCGTGTCTCTCCGTTTGTAGTCAGAGTGGATAGAGAGTCTGCTAACGCAAGACCATTTTCGCCAAAAGGAATATCTGGATTAGGTTGTTCTAATGTGGCTAGTGGCGGCACTTGATTTTCATTCAGTACTAAACAGGCTTTAATCAGGCCAGCCACACCGGCTGCCGCCTCCAAATGACCAATGTTACTTTTGACTGATCCAATTCGACAGAGATCTTGTCTTGATCTACCATAGACACTCGCAATGGCTTTGGCTTCAATGGGATCGCCGACCGGCGTCCCTGTCCCATGGGCCTCGACATACTGCACACTGCTCGGATGAATACCAGCTTCGGCAACCATCTTCCGCATGAGAGTTTCTTGAGACTCGGGATTCGGAACGGTAATTCCGTTGGTTCGTCCATCTTGATTCACACCAGCGGCATCAATCACCGCAAAAACACGATCACCATCGCGTAAGGCATCCTCAAGAAATTTGAGTACAACAATTCCTGCTCCCTCGCCTCTACCATACCCGTCTGCACGATGATCAAAACTTTTCGACCGTCCATCCCGCGCCAGAAACTGCCCTTTGGACATGGCAATAGGATATTCCGGCCTGAGCATCATATTGACACCACCAACAAGTGCCATATGACATCGACCGGCTCGCATATCACTTACCGCGTAGGATAAGACAACAAGTGAAGAAGAACAGGCGGTATCGACGGAAATACTAGGTCCTCGTAAGTCATACGCATAGGACAATCGATTGGACAGGATGGTTAACGTGGCGCCAGCCGCACTATGAGCCCCAATCGTACTTCGTCCGCCACTCCCAAATTGATTCAACATATGATCCAATGTAAATCCACCAATATAGACACCCACATCTGTCCCGGTGAGCGTCGAGACATCAAGACCGGCGTTTTCCATTGCTTCCCAAGATACTTCAAGGAGTAACCGTTGTTGAGGATCAAAATATTCCACTTCGATTGGTGCAAAATTAAAAAACCCTGCGTCAAACTCTTTATAATCCCAATTAATGAAATGGCCTTGATTCACATAGGACTTCGCGGACGCCGCGCTTTGACGGCTATAGAATCGATTCATATCCCAGCGCAATGCAGGAATGTGTCCGACGGCGTTCCGTTGATCCTTCATGAGGTGCCAAAACTGTTCTGGACTATCAGACTCACCTGGAAACCGACATCCCATTCCAATAATGGCTACCTTTTGATTACTCAACGTCGTCATGTATGCCTCCTCCTGTTACGCAATTCTTCAATGCGTGTTGATCGACAACCACGATGTGCCACACATGCCATCATCGTTATCGTTTCTTTTTCTATGCATTTACAAAATATTTTCCTACGGTATGACTCTCGTAATCTTCTCCGAACAACACAGCAATTGAAATGCCAAAATACATCGAGAGGCAAACAAGTAGGAGTAACAATGATGGAATGAGGGCCGAACTAGGTCGTCGACATGAAAAACTATCGCGAGCTGAAAGGCGTTGCGTATCTGTTCAGATAACAGTGCGTATCTGTTTGTATACGAAATATGGATAGCAGAAATAAATTAAGGACACTTCTAAAAATTAGGGTTTTTTCGTGAGTGCAAGGAAGTCGCACGAGCAACACCGCCTCGTCTCGGGCCTTGTCTCATCTTCTGTTTCGTCGGCTTGGACAGAGACGGCCATGTGCCCCATGGGCTACGATGACAGCCAATGCGAGCCAAGAACTGTGACAGTGGGTAGGGGCCACGAAGACGGCACAGAACCGTCTCGAGCTTGAGCGGTCGATCAACACGGCGAGAGGCGCATACATGAGAACCTGAACACGTGGCTGAAGCCGCCATCGCCGGAAAAGGATGGGGTTTAGAAGTACCCTTAAGAGTTTATTGGCAAATACTGGGTAATCAGACTTGCCAATTCAGCACTTTCGAGTTTCCCTTCACGGATCAGAACGAGCGTTCCATTGGAAAAGAAGTGGGTGGTGGGATAGGTTTCGAAGGTATGTTGCTTCTTAATTTCGCGACATTTACCGGGAACATGCATCTTCGCTTTGCCGATTCGAACATTCGAGTATTGAGCAGCGGTTTCCTCTAAAATAGGATCGTAGGCTTGGCAAGGATCGCAGGAGGCAATACCGTAGGCGACCACAGACCCAGCGGCTTGTTTAAACTCTTCGTAGTTTTCGTCTGTGACGTTTTCGACTGTTCCAGGCATAGCGTCTCCGTATCTCTTCTTGATCTGAGGCCAATCC
>BQIY01000065.1 GCA_021604265.1 Nitrospirales bacterium | reverse complement strand
TCTTCCCCTTTCTCGTCTTCTTTAATGAGAACCGGGTCCAGTTCGGCTTGAATTCGAGAAAGAACCTGTTTATTGCCTTCACTGGCGGCTAAGGCGTCTTGAATGGCGGTGTCGGTTGAGACCACCAACCGCAATTCACAGCCCAGGAACAGTTCCAACTCATCAAGCACTCGGACATCTTGAGGGTTGGGAATGGCAATGGTGAGCACCCCATCCTCTTCTGAGAGCGGGACAAATGGGTATCGATGCATCCATTCAACGGGAATTGATTCAAAAAAATCAGGATTGACGCGAAATTCATTGAGGGGTTCATACGGTAGACCGTACTGTTCGGCTAACGCCTGGACAATGTGTTCCTCGGAGACAATGCCCTCTTCCAGTAAGATGGCCTTTAATGGACGATGGGTCTCAAGGGCTTGTGAGACGAGTTGTTCCATTCGGGTATCAGGAATAAGGCCGCGCTTAATGAAAATGTCTTCGAGTGCAACACGTTTGAGCGGTGTAGGCATTGCGGTTCTCTACCGAGCTCTCTGCGGATTCGACATTTAAATGGCGCCCGCGAGATTAAAGATTGGTAAGTACATAATAATAACAATTCCACCGACAAGTATCCCCATTCCCAGCAAGAGGAGGGGTTCAATCCATGTCGTTAACCGTGAAAGTTGGAGGTCGAGTTCGCCTTCATGAAACTCTGCCACTTCAAGCAACATGGTTTCGAGCGAGCCGGTGGTTTCTCCGACTTCAATCATTTCGATGGTCATTCTTGGAAGAAAGGATTCGTGTTTTAATGATGAAGAGAGGCTTTTCCCATCTTTGACCGAATCGATCGTGGCAGCCAAGGCATGGGTAAAGACTTGATTCGTCATGCCGCGGGCCGTGACTTGAAGCGCTGACAGTAATGGAATGCCACCGGCAAGAATGGTGGAAAGCGTTCGTGTAAAACGAATGACTTGATTCTTGAGGACGACATCACCAATCATGGGAATGCGAAGGAGCCAACGATGGGTGTGCAGGAGTCCCTGAGGTGTTTTCCACCAGAGGTGGAATCCAATGCCTGTGACGAGCACGCCCACGAGCACCCACGGCAGCCACACGCCAGCGTATGTAATGGTGTCGAGTAGCAGTTGTGTCGCCAGGGGCAATTCCGTATTGCTTTCGGCATACACTTCCGCAAAAATTGGCATGACATACGCCAACAAAAACCCGACGATGGCAAAACCGAATACAACTAAAAATGAAGGATAGGCGAGGGCTTTGACGACTTTTTCTCTGACACTAATGAGGAGTTTGAGGTATTCGATATACCGCTGGATCACTTCTGGCAGGTTCCCGGATTGTTCGCCAGATCGGATGGATGCCTGGTAGAGCTCTGAAAAGTATGTGGGATAATTAGCCATGGCATCAGAAATCGATGATCCGCCACGTATTTCTTCGCGAAGCCCCAGAAGCGCGTGCTGAAAGGCTTCCTTCGAGGCCCGCTCTGATAACAGATCGAAGCTTCGCAGCATCGGCAGACCGGATTTAATCAAGGCGAGAAACTCTTGATTAAACACGAGAAACTCTCGAAGTGAGAGTGGTTTTCTTTTTCGTTGAAAGGTGTAGCTTGCGGTTTGAACCCCTTTCCCATTGAGCTCAAGAATGAGGATTCCCTGGCCTTCCAACCGAGCTCGGACAGCGCGTTCGTTATCGTCTTCCGTTGAATCTTCAAAGATGCTTCCATCGGGTCGCGCGGCTCTGTAGCGAAATAGTGGCACGTGATGGAGATATTCGAAACAGTTAAATGAGTGATGCCAGACTGAGGAGTCAGTCGTTGTCTTTACTCTGGCTGAGCGGCAGCCTTAGACTCCGGCATATGCTCATCTTGCTGTTCTTGGTCAGGTTGATGAGCGGCAAGTTGAGGGATCGTCAAAGCTTGCCCTTCCACAATCATATCTGATTCTAATGCATTGCTATCCATTAAGTCGTCAACGGAGATGCCATGTTGTTGAGCGATGTGCCACAAAGTATCGCCGGCGCTGACAATCCACGTGTCTGTGCCCGGCTTTGACGTTGAAGAGGTCGTCATGGAAAAGGCGGTTAAGCTTGGCGTGCCGCGTTGAGACTGTCCCTGACGCTTCATATCTTGTTTGATCTGAACCACTTCGGTCATCAGCGTCTGCATGTTGGCCATCATTTCGTGTACCGAGGTCTGGATGGTCTGCATTTCGGCGATTAATTGTTGAAGATCTGGAAGCGCGGCTGATTGAGCTTGAAGCTCAATCTTTTCCTGACGAAGTTGGTCACGTTCATTTTCAGCTGCCAAGAGTGTCTCTTTGATGGTTTGAACACTGGCTGAGACCTCTTCTTCACGCTCTTGGAGTGTCGTGACACGATTCAGGGCCGCCTGAAGTTCTGCCTGCTGTTTAGCGGTGGAAATTTTAATCATGGCGAGTTCTGAGCGCAGTAAACTGGTTTCCTCACGTGCCTCATGAATCAAGACTTCGTGTCCCGGCGTGGCTTGAGGTATCTGAACGGTTTCGTTGACTGTGGCCGGAGAATGAGTACATCCGACGGTCATAAGAATCCATACCGCAAGAAGGAGCGACTTGGACTGAAAATATTGAAGGTATTTCATTGCAAGGCCTACCATTCGTTATAGGGTCTACCGTCAAGCGCGGTTAAGTCACTTCCGCTTTTCACATTATAGATTCCCGCTGGCGAGTCATCATCCTGATCTTTCTCTTCCAGAATTTCTTCCCATGATGTGGATGACTTGGTAAATGGGTCCATGGGTAATTCACGTATATAATGTTCCGATACCAACTCCTCTAAGGTGAGGGGGTAGCTGCCGCGATCAGCGTAAAATTGATCAATGAGCGATCTCATTGTAAATAAGTTCTGTTTTAATGCCGCTTCCTTGGCTTTGGTCGAAGACGTTTGAAATGATGGAACCGCCAAGGTGACTAAAATCGCCGCAATGGCAACCACGATCAGCAGTTCCAGCAGGGTAAAGCCACCCTTGTGTCTTGAGCAGGGACGCATGATCACCAGTCACGGTACTTGGTCTTATCCAGGGCGGATTTGGGGCTGGTCGTATGAAGATCAAAGACATCCTCTCCGCACCATCGGTCAGTATCAGCTTCATCTTGATAACATCGAAGTAGCCATTCATTCTCGCCCGTGAGGGGATCAATTGGGATTTGACGCAGGTAGCGTACAATCTTGGGTTTTTCCCCCAGTTGGGCCTCCTCTCCTGACAAATCCATTTTCAATAATTGTTCTAATGATTTCGGGTATCCACTCTGTGCGACCTCTTCCAAGCAGGAGAGTTTGTTCTTAAGGCAAAGCTGGCCGACCGGAGTGTCCCCATTCCTGTCCCAATCTAAATGGAATTGATCGATCGCTGACCGGACCGTTCGCAGCGTTTGCCTCAATTCCAACTCTTGCGATCGCTTGCTACTCACCTTGGCAATGGGTAAGGCCACCGAGGCCAAAATAAAGATGATTGCCAGTGTGATTAAGAGCTCAAGAAACGTCACTCCTCGACAACATTTCACGTTATTGAACCCAAATCCTCCCATGCTGGGTAATTACGGGAACGGGTTGGCCCGTCGGGCTCACAAATGAGGAGCGCTGTATTTCTAAGGACGCATTGCCTTCGGATTTTGCGTGAAACTCCAGAGTCGCGAGTTGTCCATTGCCTTTGACGGTCTTGCCGGCTCCATTCATTTGTATCACCACTCGACCCATATTGGGAGCGTCGGAGACGGTGAAACTCGGCTGAACATTCTGGTCTTTCCAAAATGTTCCTTCCAACGCCTGTTGAAACTCGAGTATCTGCGGATCATACGTGATCATCATACTGGTTTTTTCGATAGACGGGATATCCTGTCCTGTAAGATCGAGGCGAATGCTTTTTCCGACTTGCGTGGAAAGAGCCGGCGGAAGCAGGGTTAACCGAGTGACCGTTTGTGCAGCTTCGTCTTCTGCCGTTTCATCATGTTCAGTCGACTCAGAGTCCGGCGTGTGATCTGAAGAGCGTGCATCCGAATCGTCAGAAGGCGCCGTTGGGTCAAGCTCGTCTGCCTGTGATTCAACAGGGTTTGTCTCATTGAACAGAACGGGCGCGGCCACATTGGGTTCAGAAAACAACGGTTTGGTGTCGTAATTTTTTGCGGTACCCGACCATAAGGTTTGCTTGGCCAAGTCGGCAGGCGTGACGCTGTTAACAACGTGTGCTGTGATGACGAGTATCACTTCCGTTGTCACTTTATTCGTTTCGGAATTACTTAAGAGGTCGCCTAATAGCGGCACGTCATCAACGCCCGGGACCGATTCGCGTGTTTTTCGATCTTCCTCTTGCAGTAATCCTGCAAGCACAACCGTTTCTCCATCCTTCAGGCTTAAGGCCGTATCGGCCGTGCGTGTCCCAAATCGGAATTGAGAGATTTCAGGATTGGACTGCAACACGACCCGATCGCCTAAACGCGTGACTTCTATTTGTAAGCGTAACGAGATTTCATTGTTTAAATGAATGCTGGGTTCCACGGTTAATTTAATTCCCGTGTCTTTAAATTCAATAGAAGTCACAGTCGATGTAGTGGGAGTGACTCCAGTTGACGCTTGTCCGGGTAATACCTGGGTCGTCGAGAGAAGAATAGGCTGTTTGTCGCCAATATTGATTGAGGCCTTTTCATTATTGAGTACTCGAATCTTTGGTGCGGCAAGGGTTTTCGCGTCAGACTCTTGCTTGAAAAAATCAAGAAGAAAACTTCCTGGAAAGGTGAAGAGATACGAGTCAGGTCCCAGATTCACGAGATCACGAAAGGTAAAACTCTGTAAAATATTGCTAAACCCTGTGGCTCCAGGAGGGAAAATGCCCATGCCGGCTTGTTTGGCAAAGTTGAGCCCGAGGCGTTTGGTTTTCGTCCGATTGACTTCAAGGACTTCAACATCAAAGAGTACTTCGGCATCGCCGCGATCATTGGCGTGAATAATATGTTCTGCCAGTAAGAGCTTGGCGGGTTCATCGCGCACGACGACGGTATTGAGCGGTTCATTGACATAGACGCGTTTAGTTTCGAGGATGGTTCGAAGTAAATTCGCTATATCTTTGGCTTTGGCATTCGACAGGTAGAATGTTCGAATTTTGAGGTCTTGATATTGTTCGCGCTTTTGTTTGGTGTCTGGGACGATTAGTAAGGTGTCCTGACTGACGCGTTTTGCGAACAGTTGATTGGTATTTAAAATCAGCGTTAAGGCTTCGTCAAAGGGGGTATCTCTCGTAAAAATCGTGACAAGGTCATCGCGCACATCTTTATCAAACAGAATGTCAATTTTTGCCGTTCTTGCAAGAATTTCAAAGACCTGTTTCAGCCGAGTATTTTGAAATCGAAGGGTGACCGGTTCTGTAGACCCTCCAACAGCTTTCTGCTCATTCTGTTGCTGGGCAATCGCGGTAATATTATTGAGTGCTTCTGTTAAGCTGGGGTCGAGTTGAATGGCGCGTTCATAGCGGGCCATGGCCTCATCAAGCTGCCCAAGATTTTGAAGTTTTTTCCCTTCCTGCAGAGCTTGCCGCGCCTCTTTTAACCGTAAGACGTCAGTGAGGGCTGTCTGATATTCTGGCTTCCCGGGAACGAGTCCCAAGGCCATTTGAAAGGATTGTAATGCGTCCGCTAAACGATGGTCTTTCAGCCATTTTCTGCCATGCGTGTAGTGGACTTCAGCTGCACGGCCTTTGACGTCATCCAGTTTTTCTTGGAGTTCTTCATTAAACGGATCTTCCCGGACAGCGTCTCGATAGGCCGTGACGGCTCCATCCCAATTTTCATTGGCAACCATTTCTTCTGCGAGGTCAAGTTGATGGGGCGTACACGCGACAAAGAACACTATCGCAAAAAGGCTGATAGTCAAAATGCGAAATGTGAACATCAAGCGATGGCGAAATTGTTTCATGAGTTGTACGCTGCGAGTTGGAATATTTTTTGCTGTGTGCTTAGAAAGGAATAGTGCGACACACTCCCATAATCTACCATACTTCAAATAGTCAGGCTAGATTCATTCTATTTCATGTCAGACTACCCTCTTTATCTTATCGGAAGCCTTGATCATAAAGTTAAATATTGTGAGCTCTCGACGTGTATTCATCTGAAATGATCTAGAAGTATTTCCCGGAATGGGTGAGCCTTAAAATGTTGTTGGTGCTGTTGCGACACACTTACGGCGTGGCCTCTTGTTCTGGAAATGTATTTTGCAGGCCGTCAGGATTTGCAGCGGGTTTCCCAGTTGCCGGGTCTATTTCCGTCGTAGTTGGCTGGGAACAGCCAACAAATGTCTCTAGTTTACTTATATCAACGCCGGGAGTGCAGTCTGCAGATTGTCCGGTCACCTCATAGCGGATGGCATGATACGTCTTGGCCCCTTTGAAGTTAACTTGATCATACGGTTTCTCCTTACTGGTGCTGCGGACTCCATGAATTTCCGTACCGGTCTTAATCAGCTCAAAGTCTTCTCCGGTCATGGGGTCTTTATAGACCGTCGGGAGATATCGTTTGGGTTTTTTTGTCAGATCTTTTAGTTGCATTGGGTACCGATGGGAGCGATGAGGTTTGTCCACTTCATAATCAGCGGCATATCGTTCAATGGCTTGTTTGATGCGTGTCCCGCGAAAGTGGAGTTCGGCTTCTCGATCCCGTTGCATCGTCACTGACCACTCCTGTCCAATGATCATTAACGAGATCCCCATCATGGCGACAAAAAACATGGCCATTAAGTATGTAAACCCATGTTCGTGCTTCATGGCTTTGAACGACATAGTCGAGGGAAATGTCTAGGGCCTTTACCTGCTAACACGGTATTCAGTGTCTGGGGCTTTCTATCATATTTTCGCACTGAATAAATTATAGTGCAAATATTATGCTCGAGAGTCGGAGATGCTTCGATTTGGACGAGAAATTATTTCAGGCGAAATATTTTTACCCGTGAGTGCTGTTGTTAAGGGTGCGAGTAGAAAGCGGGAACCTCTTTTTGCGAAAACGATTCCCGCTGAGTATGCGAATGGTTGTTTGGTTAGGTTCTGGCCGTTACTGGACTCGCTATTTTCGGAGTGATCGGTGTGGTTATCCAGTCTGATGAGGGAGGTGTCGACTTCAGGTAGGCATTGTGATCGTGGACCAGAGAACCTTGTGGTAACGCATCCCAAAGGGGACCAAGACTTTTTCGAATACGATTTTCATAAAACGAGGGAAGATGGAGGCTTTCTCCTGTAAGATATTTGAGGAGTTGCGGATCTGAATCTAGTAACCCACGAACTTTTGTATGGTATCGGATACGCCCAAATCCTTCAGAAGACACCGCTCGCAACCCATTCATCCATTTGGGAATGATCCCTTTGTTGGCCTGGAACCTCCGGAGAATTCTCGGCCATGAAAAGGCATAGCGGGACAGGTCAACCACATGATCATAGAATTCCGGCCAGGTGTAGTGTTTTGGCGACACATTCATTGACTTATTATTATCGAGAAAATGAAATGGAAACGGGAGCACACGCCCTTCGCGCTGGAGCTCGAGGTTGACGGGAACCGATTGTCCAAAGGCTGACAGTAGGGAGAAGGCTGGAAAGGCTCCTGGTGAGCGGTCAAGAAATCGTTTTGTGAGTTCAAAGGGTTCTGGTCCTTTATCCGTGTCTAATCCTAAAATAAAATTAGTTTGGACATAGGGAATATAACGGAGGATCATGTTGATATGGTCGGAAACCTGGTCAACTTTTTCGATGCCGGTGTTTTGACCCGTTCTTGATTTGTCCCCAAGGGAATACCACGACTCAATTCCCGGAAGCATCGCCTTAAACCCGTTGTGTCGTAAGCGTGCTAAGTGGGGTTCCGAGAGGAGGGACAAGGTCATTTCTGCAATAAAGTCAACTTTTCTGTGTCCGATGGCGTCCTCGATCGTGGTCATGTATTCATTGAATCGAACGCCAAAATTTGGATCGTGCCATGCGACCTTTGGATGGTGAATGTTCTGGAGAAGAAAACGCAAATCTTCACGAATTTGATCGGTCGGGACGGGTTCATAATCGACTTCTGAATCGATGCAGAAATTACAGGTATAGGGGCATCCCAAACTGCCGATCATTGGAACAATTTTAATGGTCGGAGCTTTGGCAATCGTGGGTTCAATATATTTCCAACGTTCTTTGACGCCCGGGAGATCAACCGGCTGTTTCTTGGCTGCTAGCTGACGGCCAAGAGGCCGATAGGGCGCGCAGTCTCTCAGCACTTCTTGGATAATGGCTTTATCGGTAAACCCCAGGACGTAGTCAAAATATTGTGCTGCATCTTGAGGGTAGCTCCGTGCATGAGGGCCGCCGAGCACCGTGACGGCTCCTTGACGCCGGTATAAGTTGCTGATGGCATAGGCCGTCATCGCTGATCGAGTAAAGGCTCCGATAAAAAGAAGATCCGTCTCACCTTGTAGTTCATTATTTAAATCTTCTGTACCGGTGTAACACACAAATCGAACGGTATGACCGGCTTGTTCGCACCAGACGGCAACCACTTGTGGCATAATGCTGGCCAGATTCGGATTCATGACCCGCGCATACATGCGCTTCGTCGGACCTTTGGTGACGAGATCGAGTATAGTAATGCGAAGAGATTTCATAGGATCACCTTAGTATGTGATGGGGAGGAGAGGTCCTGAATGATAGAGGGTCAGAATCGAGTGGGAATCGTTGCATGCTCGGAAATGAAAGCTCTGTGCCTTTTTAAACAGTCATTCGCTTCCCGATGCCCAGAGGGATCTGACGGTATGAAGGCAATCCGCACTCTAGGTGAAGACAGTGAGAGAGTCAAGATCCAACATTTTTTCTCACACATTGCTCTCATGGATTGCACGG
>BQIY01000064.1 GCA_021604265.1 Nitrospirales bacterium | reverse complement strand
CTGGATAACCCAATGAGCCAACAACCTGACAACCTCGTGCTATCGCTCCGTGAGGACTTCCGCTATCACCTTGAACAATTTTACGCCTGTCTCCATCTTGCGCCTCCCTATAACAGCGTCGAGAAAGCCATTCGATTTTTCTCGACCGCGTTACAACAGAAATCTCAAGAGGAACGGGAACAACTCGCCACTCATCGTCATCTCAGATGGCCCCTCTTTGAACAAGCGTTTATTGAGTCAGGGCTCACGAAAAAACACCACGGAATCATTCGCGGACTGATTCAATCAAACAAATGCGATCATCTTCCAAAAGAATACGCCGTATTCACGCAACCCTTTCTCATCAATTCATAAACGCCCTTATCGCGGGTTCCAATAACTTCTGCATGGTTGAAGTACGTCATCGCAGGGGATCGTTGATAGGGCGAGCAAGAACTTACTTGGATTCACTAGGGTAGGCAAAAATGATACAGGTGCAACATTCACGCAACATTTGTACTGGACCTTTGAGGATAAACGCGTTACCATCATTATACATTTTATTCAGTTCGTGATCGTTTGTGCTCATTCATAATTCGGCATCTTAATTGCTCATTTTTATTGAGAGTTTTACAATTTCAGTTTTCGACTCAAACCTAATGAGAGGCATGAATGAGATTTCAACAAACGATTGGCAAGGCGATCTCCGTTTCAGGAGTAGGACTGCACTCTGGAGAAACGGCTGAACTGACAATTCACCCGGCGCCTCCCGGCACCGGCCTCGTCTTTCATAAAATCACCTCAGGTGTGCTTGAAGCCTGCCCTGCCACCATACAGTGCCTCCATCCAACGGATTTATGTACAGCATTGAGCTTCAATGCGTTTCAAATCCAAACGGTTGAACATCTCCTTTCTGCACTTTCTGGACTTGAAATTGATAATGCCAGCCTCGAGCTTGCAGGCAATGAAATCCCCGCGCTGGATGGCAGTTCGGCGCCATTTGTGAAGTTGCTGCAAGAAGCGGGAATTATCGAGCAAACGATTCCGAGAACGTATTTAAAAATTGTACGTCCTCTATCGGTTGAACGCGGCAACAAATCACTGACCGTCTACCCTGCCCCACTACAGAAAGTTTCGTATTCTATAGAGTATGATCACCCGCTCATTCAATCTCAAACCTATGTCCACCACTCTTCGCCAACAGAATTTCAACGAAATATTGCAAGCGCCAGAACATTTGCGTTCAAGGAAGAAGTGGAAGGACTCTGGTCTCGAGGGCTTGGGATGGGAGGATCATTGGAAAATACACTCGTCTTTTCGGAAACAGAACTATTGAATGAAACTGGCCTCCGCTATACCGATGAATGCGTTCGTCACAAAATCCTAGACCTTATCGGTGATTTAGCCTTACTCGGAGTGCCGGTTATTGGTCACTTCGTTGCTGATCGAGCAGGCCATCAACTCCACGCTGAATTAGTCACAGCCATTAATGCGAATCCTGATTCCTGGATACTGATAAACACCGATGTTGAAGGCAACGCGACTGCCTCTTCGGTATCAGACCACGATTCAAAGGTATCAACCGCATCCGATGCCCAGCATGTGTATTCTTCATTTTAGCTCCACGATTCTTCCGTCACACCCCACCGCCTGCACACCCCGAAACGAAACTCCACACTAGGGACAACAAGCCTTTTTCATTCTTTCCTCAAGCTCAACGAGCAAAGATGTGCATAGGAGTCGTTCGCTCCTGTCTTCACTCATTCTCGCGCCGCGTGTATCTCATGCCTGCGCACCCATCAAATAAAAATCTGGGGATTGCGTGAACAGTTGAAGAAGAAAAGGATGTCAATATGGACTGGTGGAAACCATCAACCAAACTCCGAAGTCACGGAGTCCATAACCATACTGACGGACATTTGCACGCATGCTCAAAAGACTGTGAGATTATCCTGAGAATGGAGGAGAGTGGGCTTAAGGATTATGCCAGCGGGCGCCTTCAAGTTCGGGGTTAAACTGATGTGTCAATTTGAGCGTATCGCCATTCTTAATCTTCGACTCTAAGGTTGAAACCCGAAGATTAATCGTCACCATGACTTGATTGGAAGCGAGAAACGATTGAAAGGGCTCAAACTTCTCTGCATGCACATGAAAGAGCTCCCGCACCGTGATCGGCTCTGGGACTTCGCATTCAAATTCAGGCTCTTCGACGGCATCTTGAAGGGTCTGACCAAACACCAAGACTTTAATCATCGCATCCTCTCAAAGGTCTTCAATCACTTATCAAGTATTTAAGCACGAATCACTCGCAAGACACAATTGCTATTCTTGTGCGTTGAGTAATTCAGCAATGTGCTTCACTGAGACGGTCCCGCGCAGTCCATTTTTCAACTGAATCATACAGGCCGGACAACTGGTCGCCACGGTTTGAGCGCCGCTATCAAGAATGGCTTTCCGCTTTCGCTCAAAGATCTGTTGTGACGTCTCATAGTCCTTGACAATATACGTTCCCGCTCCGCCGGCACAGCGATCGGCATCTTGCATTTCAACGAACTGCATGCCAGGCAAATTCGACAATGCCTCGCGTGGGGCTTTCGTCACGCCGGCAGCCCGTAAATGACAAGAAGAATGATAGGTCACTTTTTTTCTCATCTGACTGTCGGACAATGACGTCGCTTCGCCCTTCACCTCAGTCCTTTGATTCATTCCTGCCAATTCAGAAATATGTTTCACACGTTGAGCGAGTTGGTTCGCAAGCGCTTCTTCAGGTTCGCCTTTAAATAACCGGGCATAATCTTTCAGGCTGAGCGTACAGGAAGCACAGCCCGTGACGACGGTTTCATACGAGGCCAAATTGGTGATGTTTTCTCGAGCACCATCTTTGGCTAACTCCCGATGACCATACGTTTCAATGGGTGTCCCGGAACAACGCTGAACAGGTAAGGCTGGATCAAGACCTTGCTTCCTGAGAACATTAATCACCGCATCACCAACACCATCATCAAAATAATTTGCGGCACAACCATGAAAATAAGCCACCTTGGAGTGGCTCATCTTAGGCTCCGGACAAAGCTCGGAGTACCGCTCACGCAAAGTGCGTTTCGCCAATCGCGGCAGAATAAGATCTTGAGAGATTTTGGCATTCGGAGCAAGTCGGCGAAGGATGGGACGAGTGAGGCGCTCAAGAGCACCTCTCACCATCGGACGATCCCAGATCTTTTGGGTACGTGCAGCCATCTTGAGCAAAGGCTCAAATAACCCGGGACGAGCATGTAAGGCAAAGACCCAACCCATAAGTCGATTCGGATGTTCTGCACGACGCTGTAAGATCAAGTCTGACACGTCGACATCAGCCGGACACACGGTCCGGCAGGACTTGCAATTCAAACAGGCCTCGACAACACGTTTTGAATCCAGATAGCTATAATCCTTGGCCGTGACAATTTCAAACCAGCCACGAGAACTCATATCTTCAGATTGAAAGACATCATACACCGGACACACCGCGTTACACTTGGCACAAGTCGCACACGGTTTGGCCAGACGCTCGTAATCAATGTGCTCAGTAAACGATTCATGGCTCATTTTGACCCCTGGGTTCATGACTCCAGTCGGGTCAAGTATCTGCTTCACTTCAACAAAGACCTGATACAATTCCTCACCAAACATCGGACGAACCATTTCTGCTCGAATGCGGCCGTCTCCATGCTCGCCGCAAATAGACCCTGAAAATTTTTCAAGAACGACCTGATGAACTTCGCGATGCGCATTCACCATCCCTTGAAAGTCATTTGAATCGTTCAGATCCAATAAGGGGAGGATATGAGCATTCCCATCACCAATATGACCAAAGACCGCGACAGCAATATTTTGCTCTCCAAAAAATTTTTCCAGGTAACGGATCAACTCTGCGGTTCGTTCGGCGGAGACCACCACGTCATCCACAAAGTTAATAGGCTTTTTTCGTTGATCATAGCGGTATAAGGTCGGATAGAGAGCTTTTCGAGCTTTCCAAAGTTCCCGCTGTTGTTCACCATCAAAGGCCACCACCGGTTCAGCTGACAGGCGATATCCACGACAGAGGCTCAGCAGTCGCTCGCTTCGCCGAGGATCTTCTCCTTGATCAAATTCGATAAGCAGGGTGGCCGCGGAGTCAGAGGGAATTCCATACGTATCCCGGCCAATTAAGTTGAGCGTATTGGCATCCATGACTTCGAGGGCACTTGGCATAAGTGTCAACAGGTCTGGAACGGCCTCTCCCATTTCTTCTAAATACCGAAAATGAATAAGGGCGGAGGCCGTGGATGTTGGTCGATCAACTAACCGGATCGTCGCTTCACTAAAAATCCCGAGGGTGCCTTCACTTCCAATAAAGAGTTTTGGTAAATCCCAGACCCCTCGCTCTCTTCCATCAAGCAAATCAAAGAGATTATATCCAGAACTGTTCTTACTCACATGCGGACGTTTGGCTTGAATCAGTGGCTCGTGGTCCCTGACTAAATCGACAAGAGATTGGATGGCTGGATAGTCGGAAAACACTCGAGACAGAGCCGGATCACCTACTTCATATGACTGAGCGTGCAACCAACCCCCTTGAGGCAAACGGACGCGAAGGGCCAGCACATTATCTTTGACCGACCCATAGCGGAGAGTATGCGGCCCGGAAGAATTATTGGCCAACATTCCACCAAGCTTACACATCTCTCCGCTGGATGGATCTGGACCAAACATCAGATTCGACGCCATGAGTTGTTTATTCAATTCAGCTAACACCATGCCCGGTTGGACGCGTGCCCACTTTTCAGCATGATTGACTTCGAGAATCTTATTCATCTTGGAGACATCGAGAATAATCCCCGTACCTATTGCTGATCCCGTGAGATTGGTCCCAGCAGCTCGTGCCGTGAGTGGAACACCATGACGGACGGCATAATCCACAATCAGATCAATATCTTCTTCAGATTCTGGTAGAGCAATGACTTTCGGGGATAGTCGATAGATACTGGCATCAACCGCATAGGCTTTGAGCGTGGACACATCGCTCTTCACTTTATGGCCGCCAAGAAGTCGATGGAGATCTTGAACAACCGGGGATTTCTTATCAGGAAGAATGAGAGGCATCGAAACGGGGTAGACTCCTATATCAAGAGGAGGATGAGAGAAACAGCTGAATCATGCACGGCATTCGCATTCGTTAGTGTACACGGTCGAGAGACTAGGCGGGAAGGTCGGGACTCCCTTCAGAGGAAGCGACATCTGAAGGCAATTCGTCTTCTCCAAACGGAAGCGCTAACGTCGCGGGATGACCCAGGTCTTGTATTTCTTTAAGAGGAGGAAGGTCCCGAAGGTCACGTAGACCAAAACGCTGAAGAAATTGCTTGCTCGTTCCATAGAGGATTGGACGCCCGGGAACATCTTGACGCCCGACAATTCGTACGAGTTTTTGATCAAGAAGCGTCCGAAGCACACCTGAAGTTTCAACCCCCCGTATTTTTTCAATATCCAAACGAGTGATGGGCTGCTTATAACTGACAATGGCCAACGCCTCAAGGGCCGAAGGAGAAAGTTTCGAAGTGGATTTGGTTTTCGAGAGACGACGAATGTACGTCCCGCAATCCGGTCGAGTTGCCAAAAGAAACCCGCCAGCGACTTCAGAAAGACACAGACCTCGTCCTTCACATTCATAGTCTGCCTGTAAATCGCGCAGGGTTTCCACAATTTTCGATTTCGGAATTCCTTCTAATACGGAGGCTAATTTATCAACCGTGACCGGATCATGAGACACAAACAACACGGCTTCAAGAATACCTTTAATTTCTGAAACAGCTAACTCAGAAGTCTCTACGGCATTCCCGTTGAGCTCCTCTTCTTTCAATACATCAAGCGAGGGACCATCTGAAATTGAAAGTCGCTGTTCTTCAGTCTCACATTCGTCGACTTCTGATTCAATAAGATTTTCTTGACCAAACACTTTAACTGTCATCCTAAACCTCCGTGAAACATCCATTGAGATCTATGAGGACGTTCTCAATCGATTCGTGTCTTGAGAACAGACAACCGGCTACAAGCATGTTCCCTCAATTAACCGATACATCTGCGCTGCCATCGCCCGGAACAAAATTTCGAGCCACGCGGATTGGACCAAAGATATCACTTTGATAGAGACGGACTAAATTCATGCGGACGAGCTCCAACAGAGCCAGAAATGTGACAATAATCAGAGGACGTGAATCGAGACGCTCAAATAACTCCTCGAACGTGGCTGACGATTCAACCTCGAAACGTTCGAGAATCGCATGAATTCTATCCTGTATAGACAACGACTCTTTCGTCACATCGATAAACACTTGACCAGGTGTCGCTCGATCGAGGACCCGCTGCAGGGCTCCGACAAGATCAAACAAATTCAGATCCTCAGAGAGGATATCATCGTCAATTGAACTGCGCTCATGACCTTGAGTCACGGGAACTGGCTCACGAATAAAGGCTTCACCCCAGATTTTCCCCTGAGTGGAAAGACGACACGCCGCATCTTTAAACTGTTCATATTCGACTAACTGACGGACCAATTCCGCACGAGGATCCTCGCCTTCCCCCTCTTCTTCGGCAGGAGTTTCATCTTTGGGAAGAAGAAGACGAGATTTAATCTGAAGCAGCGTGGAAGCCATAACCAGAAACTCTCCCGCAAAAGAGAGATTCAGGTTTTTCAGTAAATTGATGTATGATAAGTATTGTTGCGTAATGAGCGCAATGGGAATGTCGTAAATATTAATTTCTTGTTTACGGATGAGATGAAGAAGAAGATCAAGGGGGCCGTTAAACGAGTCAAGTTGAACTTTGTAGGCATCATCCAACGATTCATCAATTTTCAGACTTTCCATAGAGAACGTTTCTCGTCACGGCTAAAACATTGTGAGATCTTTAAGATATACCATCTTTTGTGGGCTCCATCAATCCCTTCTCTATATATTGTGGAAAATGAAAATACTCATACAGAATGTCGCCATTTCTTCAATCCCCAGGCAAGAACACAGAGAAACCCCAGAAAAACCAAGATGACAGAAAGCTTATTGCTTAGGTCTTTATGCGTACCACCATCTTGCCATGTTCCGTCAAGGGCCGTTCCAGAAAATTGAGGCGGAGTAAGAAATTTTACATTTGTAAAATTCGTGTGCTCAGCAAACGACGAGTCGGTAAAATCACTGATCTTTTGAAATGTGGCATCCTGAAAGTCAGCTTCCTGTTCAAAACTTGAAAACCGGAAAAACGCTTCACGGATAAACAACGTCTCTGAAAAAATCGCGGGGCCGGCAAATTGAGCTCCAGAGAAACCTGTTCCCATCTGAAATTGACCCTTTGTAAAATTTGCGCCTTGTTCAAAAATGACCTCGAGAAATTCAGCCAGTCCGGCAAACCGGCTTTCCATAAATTGAGCCTCTTCCTTGAACTGCGCTTTATGAAATCGAGAATGTGTTCCAAATGAAACTGAATTAAATCGTGCCGATTTTTCAAAATGCGCACGAACAAAAAATCCCTCATATCGTATTTCAGAGTTTGAGAAATTCAGCCCCTGAAGAAAGAGCGTGTGAGAAAAGTCAATCGACTGCTCAATTCTCGTCTCCGTAACAGAAAACTCCTCCAGGATGACGACAAGTCCTTGCCGTAAATTCGTTGCCCAGTTGCCTTGAATCACAGCATTATGAACAGACACGGCTTGCTGAATTATCCGAACGTTTTCAATCTGACGTTCAGCGGCGACTTGCCGAGCTGCCGCTGACGGCAAAGTAGCAGCACTGATGGGTTGAAGAGGTAATTGGTCCAACATGAGATCACCAACGATCATCACTCCACGAAGATCAACACGTCTCCCCTCTTTCAGTGCCTGAAACAGAGAATCGGCCCGGACGGCAAGCCTTTCGCGATCTTCAGCCGTACACGTACCAATGAGATGTCGCCGGAACATCTCAGGTTGAGTGGAAGACGATTGACTGATTTCGCAGGCCCATGCAGATGTCACGTTTCCCACAATGACGGCTATCACGCCAACAATCACGAAGCACTGAAACACCAAACCAATCCATAAGCGGTAGCGCATCACGATCGGGCACACCAAGCATCGAATGCGTCTTTGGTGAACAGGTATTGACATAACAAGAGGGCGTGAAAACGAGAAGCAGCGCCGCACTCAATGCGCCGGACATTCATCTTCATGGTTATCAAGAATACTGAAGGGACGTGCATCTCGCCTTGGTCAACACGCGTGGACCACCACGATTGTCACGATTAGAAGTCAACAACAACGTAGAGAGACACAGCCATGCCCTAGGAAGATTGGTCTTCCGACTCCGCAGGTGTTTTGGCGTTCACATCTTTCAGCATCAGATAGAAATCTTGATGATCAAGATCAGCTTGCTTCATTCGTTCTTCAACATCACTCACGGTCTTTGGAGGGGGAACCACGACCTTCTCCCCGTCTTGCCAATTAACCGGCGTGGCACAGGAAAACCGTTCAGTTGTCTGCAGCGCCGTCACCAGACGTAGAATTTCATCGACACTTCGGCCAATGTTCATAGGATAATATATTAGGGCTCGAATGACTCGCTTCGGATCGATCACAAACACGGTACGAACCGTGGCCGTCGAGCTCGCATCAGGATGAATCATGCCATAGAGATTGGACACCTTCATATCCACATCCGCTATCATGGGAAATGGAATATGGACACCCATTTTCTGTTTCATATTCTGAAGCCATGCCAGATGCGAATGGACACTATCAACGCTCAGACCGATGAGTTTCGCCCGCCTGGAAGCAAACTGTTCATGCCGGCGCGCAAATTCCAATATTTCAGTCGTACAAACCGGAGTAAAGTCAGCCGGGTGCGAAAACAAGACGATCCAATCTTGCTCCTGCCACACGCTAAAATTGAAATCTGG
>BQIY01000063.1 GCA_021604265.1 Nitrospirales bacterium | reverse complement strand
CACCCAGGTCAGTAGAATTAGTGAAAAAATGAATCAGGATATTACTGAGCAACAGTCTCAGACACAACAGGCAGCAACGGCTATGGAGGAAATGTCAACCACCTCCCGTCAAGTAGCCGATCATGCGGCGCAAGCGACTTCCTCTACGAAATTTGCAGCAGAAGAGGCGACGAACGGGAGTCAGATCGTGACTCAGTCAATCGGAACTATTCATGCCTTAGCAAATGAAGTGATTCGTGCTGGTGAGAGTATCGAGAGTCTTGCAGCTGTGAGCAACAATATCAATACGGTGATCGATGTCATTAATGAAATTGCTGACCAGACGAATCTCCTGGCACTAAATGCTGCGATTGAGGCGGCTCGGGCAGGAGAACAGGGTCGAGGATTTGCTGTTGTAGCTGATGAAGTCAGAAGTCTTGCAACGCGAACCGAGCGGTCGACTCGTGAAATCAAGGATATGATCAAAGAGCTTCAAACGGGAGCAGGTGAAGCCGTGAAGGTTATGGTCGATGGGCAGTCACAGGCCAAGGCAAGCGTCGAACATGCGTCCAAGGCTGAAGTTACGCTAGGATCGATCACTGAAGCTGTTACAAGAATTCATGAAGTCAATATTGCCATCTCTCAAGCTACCAATGATCAACGATTTGCGGCAGATGAATTATCAAAAAACCTCACCACAATCAGTCAGATATCTGATGAAACATCCCATGAAGCCAAAAGAACCCATGAGGCCAATGTTGAGTTGCGCGGGTTAGCCGGACAACTGAAGGAACTCGTTTCACAGTTCAAGGTCTAGCGATACGTTGGATTGAGCCCGCACGCATCGATGGGCACGTCCCGCTGAAAAGATTGCACTGGGGCGGTATTCTACCAGTTGGTTGTAAAAAAATGGAAAAAGGGGACATTATCTTTTTGCACAAACGACCATCAGAATGAGGAAAAGGGAATAATCTCATTTGAAGAAGATGGCTGCCGAGGCCATTCGACAAACGATCAACCGAGACTCATCGTTCGATCAACAGGTCTGGACATACTGAATGGCAAAGTGATTGGACCTTGAGTCCAGCATGAATCAGCACGGATGGCCCCGTCATGGATCATCAAGGGCATGCATTAATAATGAAAAAGTGAATGTTCCCTTTACTCCCCTTTCTTTCAGCGAAGAAATTCATGACCAACAAGATTTGTTCGCCGAGGTGCAAGGGGTGTCCAAGTAATGAACGGTCAAAGGACTTGCAGAAGGACAAAAGGAGGTCAAGTTGATTGCTTTATGATATAAAATGTATCTACATTTTTGAAAAACTGTCTTGCCCCCTATCACTTGCCCCCTATAATTTGGAGATCGTACACTTCACCACATCGCTATACGTGTCCAGGATATTGAGCAAACGATAAAGGTATCTCAAAAGCGAGGTATTGAGTTTGCCGGAGTCGTCATTGGTGAGCGGGGAGAAGACTTACGGCAAATTTTCACCGTACCGGAAAAAGTCGAAGGGCAACCGTTTTCAGTCCTAGAACTGACTGAACGGCATAATGGCTACCAAGGCTTTTCGCCTCCACAAGCCAACCGCCTGATGCAATCGACAGTACAATAAGGTTCTTCGTGAGTAAGGGGCTCGCGTGTTCATCTATCTTTCTTTTGAAAGTAAAAATTCGTCATCATATCTGTTTGAATTTCAGCGATGAACGCATGAATCTTAGTCTATTTCTTGTTGTGCAATTTCAGATTCAACTTGACAGCCAGTGTCATATCTCCTTCAAAGCAGACATTCGCGATTAATGATAATGACTGACTCAAAATGACCCAAAGCCAACATTTTCCAATACATCGAAATCTATTATAATGGGCATCGTCGCCACTCAAGTATTGGACACTTGAGTCCTCATGAATATGCAATAGCAATCCCAATCCATACCAACCAAGAGGAATGGTAAGCGAAAACAAAAACTTACCTGATCAGTTGGAGGATGCGCACCTGAAAAACACTCGCCCCGGCCTCGTCTTCATCTCCTACAAGCGCGAGGAGGCACCTTGCGCTGCACTTCTCCGTGAAGCTCTCGTAAAGGAAGGCTTCAACGTTTGGTGGGATGAAGATTTGCAGTGTGGGCAAAAATGGGCTGACAAGATCGACGAGGCCGTGCGGGAGGCTGCATGTATTATCGTGCTTTGGTCCGATCGAGCAAGGGATTCAGAGTGGGTCCGCCACGAGGCGTCACAGGCGATTGCGTGTGATGTCTATGCGCCGTGCCGGATTGAGCTGGTGCAACTCTTTTCTCCATACGATCGGATTCAGGCAACTGATCTCATTGATTGGGACGGCGATGTCGAGCACAGTGGATTTCGTAACCTTCTGGCACGGATTGAGACGTTGATCCCCAAACCAGTATCACGGTCTAGGCGGATAGGACGTTGGATCCGCGCCAATGTCGCCATATTAGTCGCGTCTGGCATTGCGGTGTTGGCAATAGGTCTGCTTTGGACAATCTTTGTTGCACTTCAAGCCGATCGTCGGGAGAAGGTCTACGATTGCTCCGTCAGCAGAGAACTCAGAGTTCAACTCGTGCAAGAAATGTATTCAAATGGCCAAAATTTAGACAGAGTCTGTTTGCACAGAGCAGACCTTCGCGAGATAGACCTCAGCGGGGCAAATCTTCAAGAGGCGGACTTCCGCCAGGCAAACCTCCGCGGAGCGAACCTCGCCTGGGCAAAACTAACTGGTGCGGATCTCACCAATGCAATGCTCCGCGGGGCAAACCTCTTCCAGACGGATTTCAGAAAAGCAGATCTCACGAATGCAGAACTTACAGGGGCGGATCTCACCGAGACGGCTCTCGGGACATATCTTGCTACGTCCTCTGACGAGTCTCAAAGTCCGAACCTCACCGGGGCGAATCTCCGTGAGGCGAACCTCCGCAAAGCGAACCTCCACATGACAAACCTTACGAGGGCGAACCTCACCGAGGCGCATCTTGCCGGGGCGAATTTCATGGATGCAAATCTCACCAATGCAGACCTCCATAGGGCAGACCTCCGTGGGGCGGATCTCCGCTGGTCGACTGTTGATGGGATGAACTTTGATGAGGCGAACTTCGCCGGCGTGAATCTCAGCGCGGTGAACCTCAATTCGGTGGCCCTAATCAAATCAGTCCTTAAGGAGGCGTGTGCTGACAAGATGCCCATGGGATGGCCAAAGGAATACCCCCGACTACCTCCCTGCTCTAAAAGGGAAAAGGAACAGGGCCACGACAGGGTGTGTGGTAGGGATCCTGCGAGTATTAGTGCGAAAAGGTGCATTAAGAAGTTACTATCGAAGGAGAAAGAAGATAAGCGTTTCCGTGAGATGATGAAGGCACTGAAAAATTAGGTATGAAATGGAGACTAACTATAGGGTAGTGCTACTTAGGCCAAATGTTTTTTGGAAATCAACTGAGAAGAGGAAATGTTGCGAAAACTTGGGCCCCCTTGAAAAAGGGGGCAAGTTGATTACTTTATGATATAAAGTGTATCTACATTTTTGAAAAACTGTCTTGACCCCTATGACGTGTATGGGGCAGATGGATTAGGGGGGAAGCCGGTCTGAGCCCAATTTATATTATGAAGCAAGCGGTTTGATTCCTATTCTTGACTCCTATTCAATTTTTGAGAGTGTCAAGTTTCGCAATTAGATCTGGGGATGAGGAAAGGCTAGGACTGGATTTGTATTATGGAAAACGTGACTTGACCTTCATTTAAAGTTGTTAATGGTTAAAGTTGCATCGTCCATGAAATTCTGGGAGAAACGTCATGGTGTTGTTGCACAGGTCTGATTTCCGAATCGTAGGTTTCAGAGCCCTCCCTTTAATCGATCCAGACGATCTTTGTTGAGCTCAATCCAAATACTTTTTTCTCTTGTGACGTGCACGGCTCCGGCTTTGAGTCCTTTTGTCTTTTTGACGAATTTACGGAGCGTGTGAATGACTTCACCCTTTCCGCTTTTCTTAAGATTGCTATAGAACAGCGCGAGTGTCGCCGCATCACGAAGTGTTTCGTGTGGTATCTCCGTGGACTTGTCGATTCTGACGACGACGTGTGACCCTGGCGTGCCGCGTGCATGCAGCCAGACGTCGTCAGGTTTGGCCACTTTCATCGTGAGAAAGTCATTGTCCGCCGCACTTTTTCCAACCAAGATTGTCAATCCGTCATATGATTCAAACGTTCGATACTGTTTGCTCGTTTGATGGGATTTTTCTTTTTTTCCATTACTTGTTCGATCGTCATGATATAAAGGTCTGTTCATATGTGTTTGATACGTTCCGAGTTGTGTTTCTCCTTTAGAGAGAGAAGGGCGGGACAGACTGGCGGGACCATTCGGAACCTCAGAGTTGCCAGTCGGCGAATCGATGAGATCATCAAGCTCTTTGTTTTTCAATTTTTCCAATTCCTCTTGTAATGATTGGATTTCATTTTCGGTTCGTTCTAATCGTGGTCGAAGATGTTCTTGCGCGGAGATGTATTTACGATATTTACGAAAATAATCTTCCAGATTCCAAACGGGATCTTTTAAAACATTGAGTGGCAGTGAAAGTGTCGGCAAGGCCGGATCGTAATAATCCACCACGTCGATGACGGCTTGTCGCGGTTGTATGGTATGAAGTTGACTCTTTAATAATTCACCATAGCGTTGATACTCTTGATACTTTTCGGCCTTGGCTAAATCCGCTTCAAGCGTGTGGCGACGACGTGTGGCCTGCTTTAAAGACTTTCGAACTTCGGCGGTTCGAACTTTAAACCATTCCAAGCGATGCTGTAAGTCCATCTGCTTGCGAAATCGCTCTTCAAGTTCCACGGAAACCGGAATTCTGTTTGTAACGGTTTCGCCTTTGTTAGCTCGTGATTGAGATGGTTGGGGTCGGCCAACATTGGCCTTGGATATTTTCCTCCCTTCTTTTTGGAGTGAGGGGGAACTTGAGTGTTCAGGCTCTCGTTTCTGAAGAACCGGTGGTACGTACGGATCTCCAATCTCAAGTCTTGATGGTTTCAATGACCGTAGAATCCTACGTTCCTGATCCAACACCAGTACATTTGATTGATTTCCAGTCAACGCCACAACAATTTGATAGAGATTCGAAGACTTCATGACCGTGATATACACAATTCGATCTTCAGGTTCTTGTGTGATTGATTCAATCCGACCACCTTCGAGGTGTGCCCGCAGATATTGACAAAATTGAAAGGGAGTTGGAGGGTTTTTCGGCTTGTGAGCGGTGATGTGGAGACGAGCGAACCCTGGTTCGACAGAAATCAGCAATGACCAAGATTCCCCGGGTTTTCGAATGTCGAGTGTGAGGAGAAACGGTTGAGGCTGATGAATTTTTTGAATCAATCCGCCCACAAGGATCTTTCGGCATTCTTCGGCCACGGCTCTACAGTCTGAAAGGGAAATCGCCATAGAGTGTCTTAACAAGCCAACGGGTAGAGATCAATGGGAGTGTCTGTCTCCCATATCTCTGAGAACGTGTGAGTGGACTTGCCTGATAGTCGGCAAAATATGTTTAACTGTCATGGTGGTTGACGTGATGATGAAGTCTGTGTCATTTGGTGGACACCGATCAAAACCGTTGAAGCGGCTAAAAAGCTATGAGTCGATAGTAAAGATCTAAGTCGTTGTTTCTCTTGAATCGGGAAAGGACGTGTATGATGGAAATATCCTCAGCTATGGTGATGGCGTGTGGTGTGGTTGTGGGGTTGGGAGCTGCCTTGACAGGCCTCGGCGGTGGATTTTTGATGGTTCCGCTCTTATTGTTTTTCGGGTTTACGGCCCAGAAAGCCATTGGCACTTCATTTCTTGGGATTGTGATGATTGCCATTTCTGCACTCGTAGCTCAAAACAAACTGGCGCATGTGGATTATAAGGTTGGTTTATTATTGGGAGTTGGAGGTATTGTCGGTGCTCAGATCGGCACACATCTTCTTGAGCATGTATCAACCGCTCAATTCAAGAAGATATTTGCTATGATACTGGTGCTGCTTGGAGTGTATCTGTTTGTCAAAGACTAATGGTGAACGCGGTCGGCCTTACGCTTAGTTCAACCAAAGACGTCGGGTATTGAGTGAGGATAGTTTTTGGGGGCCGGTGTCCAAACTAAAAAGGAGAAGTCTATGCAGTGTCCGTGTCAGAGTGAAAAGATGTTTAAAGAATGCTGTGAGCCGATTATTGAGGGGCAGCGGCAAGCAGAGACGGCTGAACAACTTATGCGCGCTCGCTATACGGCATATACGCGAGTCAATATGGACTTCATTGAGAAAACTCATGATCCAGAAACCAAGGGTGATATCGATATAGAAGCCAGCCGCAAATGGGCCGAGTCGACCAAGTGGATCGGGTTAGAGATTATCGAAACCCAACAGGGTGGAGTCGATGATGAACGTGGGACGGTTCTTTTTCAAGCAACCTTTGAGACCGATGACGGCCCTCAGCATCATCATGAGTTGAGTCAGTTTACGAAGCGAAATGGTGCATGGTTTTTTACGGACGCCGTGGATCCAACCAACCAGACATTTGTCCGAAGTGAGCCAAAGATTGGACGCAACGATCCCTGTCCATGCGGGAGCGGGAAAAAATACAAAAAATGTTGTGGAAACACTTAGCTCAGATTGATGGGGTATCTATAGGCTTCCAGAATCAGGAGCCCTGGATTATGACGGTTTCGCTTCACCTTGCCAGAGCATTTCATACCCGAGTTCTTTGGTGTCAGAGCACATCGCGGCCAACGCTGAAAAAGTTTTGTTGAAGAGTTCGTCTGCGTGGGATCGTTCATGCTCTTCGAAGGATCGCCAGTACGTCACAATGGCATAGTGAGTGTCCGTTTGGTTTTGGGAATCCAGAGAGCCTTCTTCTGACACGAATCCCGAAAATTTAAAGACCTGTCCGGCGATAAATCCTCCTTTATCTCCCCCATACGTTTCCTTCACCACCATGCACATTTCCCCGACAGCAAGTTCAATTTGCTCAAATGTCACGCCAGGTTTGAGTGTCACGGTATTCAGTAGCATTTTCGATCCGAATGGGATTGTAATGGGCCCAAACATCATCTCCTCCTTTGTTTGTAGTCAGTGTTCCAAGTCCATGGTTTCAAGGGAGTCTCTCGCATGCATAATAACCTTCACCTATTATACGTGTATTGTTTCTCGGATTCCGAACTCCTGATGCGGACGGTCCTGAGAAAGCTTCAACAAGAAGTTGATTGAAGGCTTAATAATTTGACGCGACAAACCGAAAGAGACTGTAATCTCAAATGGAGGTGTCTGTCTTATCATGAAGTATCGTCCGGCTCGTTGGATTCCCCCTGCCTCACACAGTGCACCCGTTGTGTGCGTACAGTGTGGGATTGAACATTTCTCGGTCTTTTATATCTCGCAAACGCTTGGTCTCTCACACTGCGAGAACTGCCTACGGACAAAGAATCAGTCTAGGCCTACTTCCACTTCTTCTCAGTAATCTTCACATCGACAGATGACGTCGTGGGTTGCCTTTTGAAATTTAAACTTCAAGTGTTACATGAGAATTTAGCGAAGGTGCTAGTCATGGATTGATTGATGGAGTATGAATTGCCAACTTAAAAGGAATAATACTGGAGAGGAAGAAGGGGAGGGGTCGTTTTTTAGCAAAAGTGTCGTGAGGGTGAACTCACAAAACGAATCTAATTTTCGAGATAGAGGCGGAGTGTGTTTTCATGGCCGAGCGTCACATGGCCGACTTTCGTATCTCCGCTGAGAGAACAGGTCCGCTTGATGGAAAGAACCACTGCGGGACTTTCATCATGACGAAAGACCACATCGTCTAATCGAATTTCTACCGCCTTATCTTCATCCTCAGGGTCTAAGTATTCTGAATCATAGATTGACAAGGTGACTCCTCCGGTTCCGGGCCTATTCAAATGATACTGATTTGATAGGGATAGAATCATACAAAAGCTATGCCAGCCACATTGAGTCATATCTCAGGAATCCCAAGTCCCGATTTATTGAAAAACAAGCAGTTAGAGGGGTATTGGAACCTTGAAACAAGTAGGACTAGGAAAATTCGTATTTTTCTAGGCAAATATAGACAGGGCGTTGTTCTCAGTTTTGGCGCGTGAAGAACAGGTGCCGATGTGAGGACTTCTCAAGAGCAAGCATTCCTGTTTTTTTACTGAATGCCGCGCTTTAAGCTCAGGGTGAAATTGCGAACCGTTTTTTGCACGTTGGTATTCTGGCGGTATTCACTGATCAATTTGACGAGCGCACTTCCAATGATGACACCATCGGCAAATTCCGAGACTTCTCCGGCCTGTTTTGGGGTGGAAATACCAAAGCCGACGGCCACAGGTTTACGAGTGGCTTTCTGAATTTTCCGGACATTCTTTTCGACGGTTTTCATGTCGCTCAGCTTCGAGCCGGTGATTCCTGTGATCGACACATAATAAATGAATCCTTTGGTCCGTTTGATGACCGCTGCTTGTCGAGCCGTTGTACTCGTCGGCGCTAACAGAAAAATCACGATTGGTCCGCCATATTTTGTGGAGGCTTGGCATAAGACATCAGATTCTTCAGGAGGCATATCGGGGACAATGACCCCATCGATTCCAGCTTGGACGGCTTGAGCGCAAAACGTTTCTTCTCCCATGGCCATGATGGTGTTGTAGTAGGTCATTAAAATCAAGGGCACGCGGGTTTGGGTCCGTATGGTTTTCACCATGGAAAGGATGCCTTTGAGGGTTGTGCCTGACTGCAACGCCCGGTCTGCGGCTTTCTGTATGACGGGTCCATCGGCAATTGGATCGGAAAACGGAACACCCAGCTCAATCAAATCTGCGCCGGCTGCCTCAAGTTCACACACAAGAGATTTCGTGACCGATAAGGAGGGATCTCCGGCCATAATGTACGGGATGAGCGCCGT
>BQIY01000062.1 GCA_021604265.1 Nitrospirales bacterium | reverse complement strand
GGGGGACAAGAGACTAAAGCTGCCCTTGCGTATGGAGCTAGTCATGTTGATGCGATTGAGATGGTGGAAACAGTGGTTCGATTAGGTAAAACCCGATATGCTGATTATATCGGGAACCTCTTTACCCATCCCAACGTTCAGGCCACCGTGGGAGAGGGGCGAAGTTTTTTGCGAGCAAGCAAAGAGCGGTACGATATTATTCAGATCTTCAGTAATTATACGAGCTCAAGCATCGCATCAGGGTCTGGGGCGATGAATCCCAATTACTTGCAAACGCTTGAAGCCTATAAAGAATATTTTGGGCATTTATCCGAAAATGGTATTTTGCATATGAATCATCATGTATATCCCAGGATGATCACAACCGCAGCGCGTGCATGGAAACAGTTAGGATTTACGGATTTCCAAAAGCATGTTGTGGTATTCGAACGTGCCGATAGGCTCATGGATAACCTTCCAACCGTTCTTATCAAGATGCAACCCTGGACAGAGAGTGAATTAGACAAAATTATGAATCTTGTCGGGGTTGCAGCAATAAAAAGTCGTCTTGTTGAAAATCCCTTACAGCCTGAGGAGAGTTTTCTTTCTTCTGATTTTTATAATGGCAGCTTGCCCGATGGGGTTGAGTCTAATGTGCCGTTTCAAGTTCTGCCGACAACCGATAATCAGCCGTTTTTCAATTTTCTAAGAAAGTATATTGACGTGGTGAATGCTGATCCTCAGGTGTTTTTAAATTCATCGACAGCTGGATTGCTGAATTCACAGCTTCGGCAATCTGTCCCCATGGACATCATTCATCTTATTGTGACTGGAGGTGTTTCGATATTTTTCGCTGCCCTCTTTATTTTGTTACCTTTATGGTTTTCTGACCTTGGAAAAACCAACTGGCCGATGAAAAAAAATGCCATCGTCTATTTCTCTTGTCTTGGAGCCGGCTTTATCATTTTAGAATTAATCTTTATCCACATATTTATGAAGTTGATTGGATATCCCCTTTATACGTACTCGACCGTTATTTTTACGTTACTCTTAGCTGCAGGCATTGGAAGTCTGTCCTCAAGTCACTTGAATGTGACCGTCACGCATCGCTGGATATGGCCTTTTGCAGGTATTGGTATTATGGGGGGTCTCATTCTTTTCATTCATCCTTTTGTCTTTGATATTTTCATGGCTTCGCAGATATGGGTCCGGATACTGGTTACTTCCGGTCTGTTGTTTCCGATCGGATTTTTCCTTGGAATGCCGTTTCCCTTAGGCATCTTAGCTATAGAGGGTATGCCACAAGGGGCCGTTGCGTGGGCGTGGGGATTGAATGGATTATTTACGGTCGTTGGAGGATTACTGAGTGTCCTGCTCTCGATTTATTTCGGTTTTCAAGTGACTTGTATGATTGCCCTAACCATTTACCTCCTTGCGTTTGCAATGTTCAGACGATTGAGAAGTATGTATATTGGATAATGAGGGTATCGTATGTCTATAGCCGTTTCAAGCGACTTCCAATGTTTGACATGGGTAATTACGCTGGGTTATCCATGCAGGCTTGACTGGAACTTATTGGGATTCTCTATAGATAGGTATATTCAACATACTGGAAGCGGAAAGAAGTATCGTTGTCAAACATGACTAGCTGTACGTTCGAGTGTGACGCTTGAACCAACATAACGTGGTCAAGCTACTTGATTAATCATACTTTTTGTCTTGAGTTATCCCCTGCATGTTCACCTGTCTCTATTTGTATTAGTTTAGATTTTCAGGAACATTGATGACTTAGTCCGTAAGTAAAATGGGACATTCTCCTTTTTCAGAGATAGAAGTTGAGGCATTTGAGAACACGTCTATCGAGATTCGCCGTTTGGGTTGTCACTTGAATGCACGTGCCGGGGATGGGTTGTAAGCGGGTGGTTGGGGTGAGGGGCTGAGACTGTCAATTCCGGTTAATCTTCTGTTTCCTCTAGATCGACTCCGGTGCGGTACATATATTCTAATCTACGGACTTCGCCTTCTCGCCGTAGTCGTTCGTCAATACAGAGATTGACGACGGTATTCCAAAACCCTGCCTCCGCCATGGCTCCCGCTTCGAGCCGTTGATCACGGAATTCTCCGGCAAAGCACGTGTAGTGATTCAAGTCAACATCATGAAAGTCTCGAAGAAAAGCTGAAAAGTCGTTTGCTGAGCTCATTGCTAAGTTCCTATCTCTTGCCTTGTTTTCGGTCTTTATCGGTTTCTCTTTATCTATTTCTTAACCCTCTGCTGGTTTTTCTTGTATATTCATTCTTTATTACAAATTACTTTCAGTGGTTCAATTCTCTGTATTTACTGTATTGGATTTATGGTCGGAGAGGAGGTCGTCCTTTGCGGATCACGAATCGATGAATGTTGTAGCAGGTTATGTGAACATTGTGCGAGATTTTGTTTTTTTCATGGAAAAGGGAGGGGGCGCAGAACTGAAGGTGCCTTGGACCATGAGGTTGCGGACGGCCTATTTTGAGAGGAATCGATGGCGTATGGTGTGATGAAGGTGACTTGCTGAATTGCGCGTGTTAGCGAATATCTTGAAAAAATGCTGGAGTGAGAGTCGGAAGTCCGTATTCAACATGTAAGATGATCAGTAAGACTCTGGTCAAACTTTTCCAGATTCCCATACGAAGAAATTTGCGGGCATCGGTGACCACAGGTGAGGGAAGGAGAAGAGGGACGGTGTAGTGCAGGAGTGTATTGCCGAATGCCACATCTTCAAGGATTGGCTGCTTGGGGAACCTCCCAATTTGTTCGAAGAGGCCTTGCCGGACAAAGAGTGCTTGATCTCCGTAGATAATATGTGACTTATTGCAGCGAAAATTATCTAGCCAGGAGATAAAGCGGAGTCTCCAGTCATTACCGGAAAATTGATGTGCAAATCCACCGGCCTGGCAATCTGGTTGCGCATGTAACTGATATAATTGTCGGAAGGCATCAGTTGGAAGCATGGTATCGGCGTGAAGGAATAGGAGCCAATCGTTGCATGATTGCCTGAGGCGCCACGCATGCTCGGCTCCGGCATTCATCTGTGACGCTCGGCCTCTTGAGGCTGTTAAGAGTGTCAGGCGTGGATCGTGGGCGATAAGGTGTTGTGTATGATCCGTACTGCCTCCATCAACGACAATCACCTGGTATTTTCCTGATTGAGAAAATACGGATTGTAATGTTGCTGGTAAGGCCCGTTCTTCGTTCAATGTGGGTATGATGACCCAGATCATACGTTTCTCGTTTCTTCCTCGTTCTGCGTTATGCGACCGCGTCAATTCGTGAACGGTAGAGCCAATTGGGTAATGTCTTATGAAACTCTGACACGTACCAATCAGGATCTTCTGAGATCTCGACCAGTAATTCTTGTCCAATCGTAATCATCGACTCGGCTAACTGCAGATACATCGGTGCTCGTTCATACAGGTCATGTTCGGTCACGTCATGTCTTTCGATGGCCCGTTCAAGCGCGCGATTCCCAAACCCATAGTGGGCTTCTTCTTGTTGGAGAAATACACGCCGCAGCCGTTGAAATGGCGCTTGTCGTTTAAGGAGGCCAATTTCGAGTTTTTTAAGTGTGACCGTTCCAAGGCCTTCAAGAATGACTTGTTCGGCCAAAATGGTTTCATACAAGTCGCCATGGCGCACTGCCGATTCGAGGAGGCGCTGATAATGCACAAAGGGGTCAGTAAAGGGCGAAGCGCCAAGATGTCTTGGCGCGATCCAGGAGATGGCTTTCTGAAAGGTATAGGCGTGCAGCCCTTCTTGTCGAGCCTGCTCTTGAAAGAAACGATTGGTCCCGAGGTCTGGGGCCAATGCAGCTTGTGCCTTGGCGCATGTTTGTGCGAGGCGTTCACCTTGCTCAATGAATTGGAGCAGTCTTGCAAGAGGGAGTTGTTCGTTAGTCTGCAGTAGCATCGGTGTGATTCCGTTGACATGGTTCAAGTTTAGTTGGAGTTAGGAGGGCATTGATGGGGTGACGTAGGGTTGAGCCAATGACACGGCTGCAGAGCATGTTGCATGAAGACTGATCAGAGCATTGCTGAATGGCTTGTTGATCAAAATGCGACAGAATGTCATCGAGCGATGATGTCAAGAGGTTGCCGTGATGTTGGAGCGCTAAGCAGGGGGCGACGTTGCCTGAGGCGTCGATGGCGATACTATAGCGGCCGGCATCGCATCGATTTAGCGAGCCGCCGCTTAGCCATGTGATGTTATCGCGCAGGTACTGACGAAAATACCCGCGAGGGACGAGTCCGGAATCTAAGACAGATTGAAAGACCGAGACGGCTGTGGATTTTTGGTACTGGAGAGTCAAGTCGACTTTTCCGTACCGCTCAATATCCCAATGGTAGGCTCCAACGACCGGGATGAAGCCACGATCTCGAGCAAACTGCACGACGTCGACGACATGCGTGCGATTCGCTTCACTCACAATACAGGTCAAGTATTTAGGATGCGGGTAGTCAGTCAACGCGTCAATGCCGTTGAGCGCAAGCCGTAATTGATTAGCCCCGCGAATGTGTTTGTAAAGTTTACGGTCAAGCGTGTCAAGGCTGACGGAAATATTCAGAGGAATAGACGTCAAACGATTAATCAGCGTTGGTGTCAGCTTCGTCCCGTTTGTAATCACACTCAGCCCAAATCCCATTTCAGCCAGATCATGCAAGATCTCTGGCAGGTCTTTTCTCAGGAGCGGTTCTCCGCCTTGGACTAAGACATAGCGTAGTCCTTGTTGATACAGATGCTTAAAGACCTGATAGATTTCCTGTCGGCTCATTTCATATCGCCCTTCATTTAACGGGAGGTCACAGTATCCACAGGCAGAGTTACAACGGAGGGTGACTTCAAAAATGGCCAAGAGGGGACGGCGGCGCAAGAGATTGAGGGCTGGGGCGGTGATGTTATGCAGGGATGAACGCATGGTGTGCTCAGTATTCAAGAAGCGCCTTTTTGTGAGGAAGGGCTCAAGATATGTTGAATAATGCCTGTGTGGACCATGACTTGAAACAATTGAGAAATTTCTGTCTGACGAATGTCCGGATATTGGATCATGGTTTCATTGAGCGACTCTTCTAGCAAGCGTCCCTTCAACAGTTGTTCAAGAATTCCATGTTCGACTTCTTGTAGCGTATTTACAAAAACCTGACGATGTTTTTTGTAGAGCAACAGATGTTGCCCATGGTTCCAGTCGGTCGGCGGCTGCTGATTATGGCAAGTCCCTCGGAGCTTCCAGATATCATAGATGGTGTATGGCGAAGAAAAGAGATGAACGGACGGGCCGAATTGAAACTGTATATTCCCCTGTTGGGTCATCGCTTGGATCGTTTCTTGGGATACCGGTTCATGTTGCGGCATATGGAAAATATTTTTGAATGTCCATTCGAATCTGGCAAGGTCGGGGAGAAATGGGAGGTCTGGAAAGGGACGTGTTGTTTCTAGAAAGTTAGCAAACTCCTCTCCGTATGAAGAAAGATTATAGGTTCGAGATGGATGACTCTGGATGAAAGCTTTGGCCATCCGAAAAAACTCTTCATCGCCGGCAACCCACCAGACGCCTTCGTAGGTATCACCTAAGGCCTCGGTCAGTCTAACCCTATGCCCGCGTCGATAGACTTCTAGCGCTTCAAGTGCGGTCAGGTCCTTTCCGGGAGTGATGGAGTCGCGAAGACGTTTGTCCGGGGCTTCGTGATCTCGTCTACATGCTGCACTAGAAAATAGATGCTGATATTGGCTCAGTGTGAGTGCTGCCATGATGGTAGTTCCAAATTCGTGTGGCTTTGCGCGCTTCGGCTTCCAGGACGGAAAATTCTGGAATGTTATCATCCCATTCAATGAGAACGGGTATCTCCGGAATACGAGCAATCAGTTTTGAAAATAATTCCCACACTTCCGGGTAGACGGGTTTCGAGTGGGTATCAAAGAGATAAGTACCCATGTCGGTATAGCCGGCTAAGTGAATCTGTCCGATCAGGTCCGCGGGGATGGCGTCAAGAAAGACGATGGGGTCAAACCGGTGATTAATGGCATTGACGTACAGATTGTTGATGTCTAAGAGGAGCCGACATCCTGCTTGTTTAGCGAGTGCGGTCAGAAACTCCCACTCTGTATGCGTTGAACCTGGAGGCTGGAGATAGGTTGAGACGTTTTCCAGCAGTATATGACCGCCAAGAGCATTTTGGACTTGATCGACTTGCTGAAGCAGAAAGGCGAGAGCTTCGTCTGTATAGGGGATAGGCAGCAGGTCATGGAGGTTGGCGTCTCGAAGGCCGGTCCAGCAAAGATGATCAGACACAATCCATGGCTCAATACGATCCTTGAGCTGTTTGAGTTGTTGTAAGTATTCCGGTCGGAGTCCTTCGGTTGATGCGATGGATAATGAAACGCCATGGAGCGCAACTGGGTAGTCCTCACGAATCAATTCCAGCATTTCGAGTGGTCGTCCTTTGGTATCCATATAATTTTCGCTGATGGCTTCAAACCAGGTCACCGAGGTCTGTGGACAAGTTTCCAGGTGCGGATAATGAGTAGGACGAAGTCCCACGCCAATCTTTGGTTGTGAAGTCGAAACGGTTTTAATGGCAGTTTCAATCATAACGACACTCGCAGAATGACGAACCTTTCTTTCTGTGCCCTTCCTCCCTCCATTCCAGGAAAAAGGAAGGGCTGCAGATTCAGGCCTAGTGACTTTTTGCGACGTATTGCCCGTCTTTCGCATCGCAATCGGCTTGGGACATGCTGACCCATCCCTTGCCTTTACAATCATTCTTGCCTTCGCAAGAATGGCCGACGCCTTTACATTCGCCATGACCTTTACAGTCATTGACGCCGTGACATTGGCCTTTGGCCATTTGTGCCCCGGACATGCTGTCATGTGATGTTGCGCAACCTGATGCAATCAACAGCCCTGACAGTGCTGCACCCATAAGTATTGTTTTGCTTGACATAACAAGAAATCCTCCTTGTGAGAGTGAAATGAACGTATAAGGCGGGGACAAATAGATTGTATCTGGGTTCCCCTCTGTCTACGGCAAAATCGATGCTTGCGGCCAGGATTATGCCTATTCTTCGAGCATAGTCCGGGCAAGCCGTATCGCGTTACAAGAAAAATATACTCACACAGTCATTTATTGAGACTTGTCGGTTGGCTTGGCCTTGTCTCTCCGTGCTGTGATACGAGGTTTGTGCTTTCTGGAGCAATTCCGTTAAGACTCCAGTCATACTCAAGAAATTGGACGGTATATTGTCCATTGGTTAAGGCTTCTGCCACATTCGGGTCATTCACGTATTGAGCCACGTATCTTGTGAGTGAGCCTGAATGATTGACAAAATCATCCATAAACCAATCGAAAATCTTTGAAAGATAGGCAATGTTTTTTTGATGGTCGAAATGGTTTCGTGTTGGATCGTTAATGAACTGTTTGGCGCTCTCAGTCAGTTGTTCGTCGATTTGCCCCCCGGTAAATGCCCAGGATTGCAACTTCGGGCATGAGTGAGATGCGCACACGATGGCAAAGTGAATGCGGGGTTCTCGAAAATTGGGAATGAGGAGTCCTCGTTCTAAATCATAGAGATTGATGGTTTCACCGCCAACCGCGTATCGCTGATTCACAAAATACTGGTATCGGCCAGTGAAGGTCTTAGGGGAATATCCATCAAGGATACCCTTGATGGCAAAGGCGTTGTATGCGTTAATCCAAAATGCCAGCCGGTCGTTTGGAGTGGGGAGTTGAGTTGGGGCAATGTGATCGAGTTGGTGAAGATACTCGGTGAATATGGTGTTTTGCGCAATGGCTGGATACTGAACGACGCCGTCCTGAACGTGGGCTTGAAGTACCGTATCAAAGAATCGATGTGAAAAGGTTCTGGCAGCTATTGGCTGTTCAGGGGTAAAGGTCTGCGGAATAGCCGTACATCCTGCAAGCAAGACCGGGGTGATAAGCAAGACATGCAGGGCGTTCATGATTGTCGGTGTTCGCAAGAGTTCGCCTCGATATGTTGGGCGATGACTGAGGTCATCGTGCATTGATGCTTGTTAAATCTCTCTCTCTCGTTCCTGTAATGTGCCCCTAGAATTCTTTTCTAGAGGGACAGTCTTCCATACTCTGAAAATGTTACAAGGTCATTATGAGTCGGTGAAAAGGTCAGCGCGTAGTGGTCTGGAGCTAATTTGTCCTTTTTTGTGTGGTGCACTTGAAGGTCTTACGGTATTTAGTCTGAAATGGTTAGGCGGTCAGTCTCTGGATCAGAGGTGTGAGACAAGAAGGATTCTAGGCAAAGATGTCGACAAGGCTTCCCGTTTCGCCCAGTTTATCACGTAGGCTGGTGTCAACGTTTTCGAGTACGGCTGTGATCGATTCAAGGAGGCCATCGTCATGGACAAAGGGTGAACCAAAAAATAGTTGATTGATGCGAGTGGGGTCTTCACGAAGTGTGGCGGTTAAGGCGTTGTAGTTCGATCCTGATAATCGAAAGTCAAAGACTTTGTTTGATGTAGGACGAAAGTCTAATTCAATTCCAAATGGACTTCTAAACCGTGGTCCCTCTGTCCCAAACACCGTTGCAACGGTTGACTGAAGATCTGCACGGAGTGCGCCTAAGAATGGTCCGGGATCGCCAGCAAATTGCCCGTTGTCGAATAACGGATTGAAGGCGTCTCCCACTTCCCGTAGCAAGGTTATAAATTCAGCCGTTTGTTTTGGAGAAACCCCTTTTTGAGTTTTATTGGCTCCTCCCGTAGTTTGTACTGGATCATATGTTCCATCGGTTATTGCGAGTGCCGCAAAAAATGCTGTGCCGTTACTGTTTAATATAAGTTGGTCTTCCGGGTCATTGGCCGTAATCGAGATGCGCTGTCTTGACTCATTGAAGCTAGCCGTTACATTGGCTGCTGAACCGTTGATTCGGCTCAACACGTCGTTGATGGAATCGTTGAGCACATCAATTGATATCGAGATCGAATTAATTA
>BQIY01000061.1 GCA_021604265.1 Nitrospirales bacterium | reverse complement strand
GTCATTTTGTTTTAGCTTATCTTGAGCCATCCGATCTATCTTCTGCCAGAGCGTCTGATCCAGATCACCCATTTCCATATATTTTGCAACATCTTTTTTGAGTTGAACAATGATGTTTCGATGTTTTCGAAGGATCGGTTTGATCTGATCCTGTAAATCCTGCCGTTGTGTTAGTTGTCGGTCTATCAAGGCTTGCTTTTCGTCCTTGTCACGAATATCACAGATTTTCACCTCTCGCTCATTTTGCGCTTGGATTTTTCTATACTTTCCTGTCATGCGCGACCACAGAGCCTTAAACCATTTGGGAAAACGCTGGAATCGCTGCTTTTCTTCTGCTTGCTTACGAATTTCCTGCTTTTTGCGTAATGCCTCACGTTCATAGTGATGTGATTTCAGAAGAGCTGCTTTGCGCAATCGGAACGATTCAAGCTGTTTGTCCATATTCGCTTTGACTTGCCGAATATAGTTTCCCAGTATCCTGGTCATTCGTGCGATGATTTTAAACTTCACTTGTCTCGTACTGGGCAAAGATTCCGGCTCGCCCAAACGAGCCTTTATGCCCTTGGCTTTAACGTTCATCCAGCGACTTAATGAAAACACTTCGCCGCGGTAATCTATAGCGACAAAGCCGCGCCGGTCCCCTTTGGCCAAATAAAACCCATAATCATTTAATGCCATTTCGAATGAGGCTTTGTTATATGACGCTGTCCAACAAGCCTGGAAAATCTGCTTAATCACTTTCGGGTCTTCCTGTAGACGTTTGGCTTGTTGCCATTCAGACAATGTAAAGTTAAGAGGGTTGCGTGCCTCCTTATTCATGAGCCCACGTGGCATTTGCCAGCCGTATTGGAAATAGAGCTGGCGGGAAATATCCTGCAGTTTCATTTTGAAGTAGGGCAGGTTAATGGCTTTCATTTGATCCGTATCGATCCGTGACCAGACAGCATGGCAATGCCGCCGCCCTTCTTTTTCATGAAAAATGACGACCCGTGGCTGACCTTCGAGGTTTAAATCTTTTTCAATATCCGCCAGCGCTTTTTCAAAATATTCAACGGGCACAGATTCGGATTGAGGGGGATTAAGGCTCAGCGAGAACATGAACTGTTTGCAACGTGTGCCCTGGCTAATGGCATAGATTTCTCTCAAAGCGCCGTCCAGGTCTTCTGAGACAAAGCCGGATATTTCATGAATCTCAACATGCTCGTTTTCTTCTACTTTTAGAAGGTGCGCGGCCAGTTGCCTGGCCCCACCACGTTGCGAGCCTTTCAGAATCATGATCTTTCTCCGCTATTAAACCTAAAGCCACCATAAGGACATGACGCATCCAACTAATATCACTACAGCCATCACGAATGGCTTGTTCCGTTTCCGGGGTAATGTCCAAAGTTCCTCTATTCACAGCCGTTGCTAATTGATTGAGATTGTTTGCCAGCCGCGAACGCCCTAATTCACCCAATACTTTGGCCAGCTCCTGATGGTCCTTTACGGGAAATTTGTTTCGGACCCGTCTTTTAGGCACCGAGCTGCCAAAAAGGCCGGACCGGATATAAGCTCCCAAAGACATGCCTGCAGCATCTCTCTCAAGCTGCGTGCGTTCCTCCAGTGTCAGGCGTAGCGAGAATGGCGACGGTGTCTTTTTCTTGGATGCAGTCATATCTTTCTCTTTTCGTAAAAGAGGTAATACGCGACCATTCCCTGTTTCCTGGGAAACAGGGTTAATTGATGCCGTGAATTGTCAGGGTTGAAATGAGGGAAAAAGGAAAAACGCCAACCCACGAAGACTGTGGGCTAGCGTTTTATGGTAGTAATTATATTGTCGAGTCTTACAATGATGGGCTAAGATCGACTGAAGCGCCCTGGAGAATCATGTTCCATTCTTCTAAAATTTGGAAAAGTTGGTTCGATGTTTCTCCACCGGCCTCCACCATAGCCTGTAAAGCCTCTGAGTGGCTCCCCATTCAGAGGCTTTTTTTTTCAGAGATTAGTCAACGAAATGCCTAAAGCCATGGAGATGCTTCGACTATTTCTTCAAATTTTTATCGGGACGATTCTTATGGCCTCGGCCTTAGGAAAAGCTCTAGACCTGGCAGGATTCGCTGATGTGCTGAAGACCTATCAAGCCTTCCCCGAATCAGCCTTATTCTTTATTGCTCTCGCCGTAACAATTTTTGAGTTCGTGCTGGGCGCCTGGATGCTTGGAGGATGGAATTTACAGGGCAGTGCGATCACGGCCGCCGTCATGAATACGACCTATGCCGTTTGGATGACCGTTACATTATTCAGAGGGTTACAACTGGAAAACTGCGGCTGTTTCGGTGTCTTTTTTCCTAGACCATTGACCTGGTTCTCACCGATAGAAGATATGGTCATGGTAGCTATGTGCATCCTGTTGGCGTATCTTGCTCAAGATCGTACTGAGAAGTGTTCCTGAACTCGTCTTCAAATGAAAAAGGCTCTCTCTTCTAACTTATAGAGTAGCTAATGAAGAACAGCCTTACCCCGATTTTCGGCATAAATAATGACTTTATACTAAGGCAGAGGCAATTTCACGCTAATCGCTCCGGCTAATTCCCCTTCATGGCCGCCTTCCTTTGTATACCCTGAGATGTCTTTCTCTCCTTTTGGTCCTCCGTGGCAAGAGAGACAGGACTTTTCATAATAGAGCGGCATAAGCACGCGAACACTGCGTTCCTCATCAATTGTTTTACTATAAATGGCTTGCCGGTCACGAGGTGGTGAATCTGCAAAAACTTTCATGACTTCGGCTTCATACCCATCGGCCTTATTCTGAGGGTTTCTGAGAAAATGATCAGGGGCTGTTTGTTTTAAATAGATCTTCGACCAGTTTCGAAATCGCTTAGCAGCCTCAGTTCCAAATGTAGCAGGAATTAACCCTTTATATTTGACTCCTGGAATATTGATTACCGTCTGATAACTGGCGACCGTTTCCTTACTGACGCTCAACAGACGCATCAAGAGGGCTTTGGCAGGGCCTGGCACGTCGGCACTCTGCAGGCGATGCAGGTCAACCCCTGTTTCTTTTTGAAAAAAGGTCATGACTTGCGCTTCGAACACCTCGGGAGTAAATCCTTTATCTCCCCGACTTGGGTCATTGATCACAGCCTGATTTTGGTCAATAATCATTCGACCAGCATCTAGTAACTTCGCTAACAACCGACCGGTCTCGATAAGCTCTGTATTGCCGAAGGCTACCCCTGGAATACCCACCAAACACCAGACCACCACCCACCCTCGCATAAGTCCCCAGACCATTTTTTTCATCGGGCACCTCCGTGAGAAAATCACAAGACCGTTTATGATTTGCCGGACAACAATCCTTTGGAAATTGATTCAAAAAAATACATAAGTCCAGAAACACATACCTCAAAGAATTGTCAGTCAGAAACGGAAAACTGTCCGGAGACTTCCTCCTTCATACGCCATGAGGCAAGAATACAAAAAGAAAGAAGAGGCGAGCAACTGGAGCATGGCTCATTCCATTTACGCCTATACACTATTCTACATTTTTTTGCGGTAATGACGATTGTAGAATGAACTAAAACAATTTCGATGGATGGGATTGAGACGAGAGAGACATATGCCTACGGAAAACTTCTAAGACTTCGCTGCCAATTCAAACGATATATTGCCATAAAGGACAGCGTCCGCTAGTTCGATTATCACGGTACCCTGTAGGCCCACAGACTGAAAGGCTAAAAGTTGAGAAATGCGGATAGATTTTTCACCTGACTGAGCCGCAGCTTCAATAAGCGGTAGAGTGAGATGAGGAAAAGAATTGGTAGCAATGAATCGTATCTCGTCGTTCGTATTGCATATTTCGTGGGAAAAGTCCTTCAGTTTCTGCGAGAAACGCTTCACGAGCCACGCGAGCGACTCGTTTTGGTCAATCGATCCCAGGAGCAAACGACTCATCTCGCCGCTCTTTCTGTTCTTCCCAGTAGGCCTTCTCGTCATCCTCATATTTTGTTTGCTGTTTAATTTCATCAATCTCAACAGGAGTCAGATAGCGAAGCGCGGTTGCACACAATATCCGTTGCTTCACCGTACCCTTTAAGTGGATATTCACGAGCGCATCAGCACCAATCTGTTTGGCTCGTTCTCTGAGCTCAGCATGCAGCTCTTCCCAGTCCACTTTTTGCTGATTTTCCGGTTGCTTGACTTCAATGATTCCAAGGTCATGATGGGGTCGCTCTGGCAAGTCATCAAGCACCTCAACAATCACCGTCGACCGCTTCATCTCCCCCTTCTTTCCGGCCTGGGCAGGACTCGGCTCTCGCTTGGGGTACCTTGCAGTCTCGATATCAAAAGCGTTCAAACGTGAGGCCGCTAATTCAGCTTCATGCGGATTATTGCTCTGCGTGAGGTTCTTGAGCTTCTCGATCCGATCCTGCGCTTCCCGGAGGCTCATTTTGGCCCCCTTTTTCCTCAAGACATTTACCGGCATACGATTACCTTAATTTCCACACCACTGTCCTAACCTGAAAATAGCGAAAAGGGAGAACGGTTGCCCGCAACCCCTTTGAACTGATCACTGATAAAATTATTGAACAGGGTTAACCGTTACATGAAATGTCTACCTGCCATGAAAACAGATTGTCAACTAGCCCATCGGAAATCGGTGCTGGCCTTGTCGCACAAGACGCTGCCTACAGCTCCATACGTGGGCTTCTCCTCGTACTGCCAATCTGTTAAGCTATCTCGTTAAAATCATGCGTACGCTCATGGCCAGGGGTTAACACACTCCGTGTCCCGTACAGCCCCCTCATTGACACTCAAACACTCCTTGAGCACCCCCCTCCAGCTCTGAGTTCATTACCACTTTAGCGTTTTGGTGGTATCCATCAGTACTTGACGAAAGGAAGGTCAGTTTATGTGGTATGCCCGTATGATTCTTATTGTGTCAGTGTTCGTGTTCTTTTTACCTATAGAGGGATTCTCGCATCCAGGTGGGCTTGATACCAAGGGATGTCACGTCAAGAAAAAGACTGGGAAAAAACATTGTCATGATAAAAAAAGTGACGTAAAGAAAAAATCCACAAAGAAGATGAAGAAATCAAAGAAAGCCAAAAGCTTGGGAAAGACCATGACTAAAAAGAAGGCCGCGCAAAAGAAAAAAGCCAAGGCTCACTCCAAAAGAAAAGCCAAATCCTCGACTAAGAAAAGATCCTCAAGACGGTAACCATGTAGCCCATTGCAAACCGTGGTACACCTGAAAGGGAAAAGTCCGAGAAGATGAGCAAACCGTGAGACGCCAATTGCCATTTAATTTTCTTTACAGAGACCACCTCACGTAACGAACGACTACCCGCCGACCAATTGCTCGCTAAAATGATAGCTCGCGATTCGGAATCCTTGACGAAAATAAAATTTGTGGGCCTCATGCCGTTGCGTGCCCGAATCCAGGTGGTAGTAATGACATCCATATTCATGGGCGATCTCTCGCAACCACAACACGAGGGCTTTCCCATAACCTTTTGACCGATGCGTGCTCGCCGTAACCAGATCATCGACATAGAGAGTCTTACCCATAAACAAGTTGGTCAACATTCTATAGCCCGCCACTGCCACGACGTTCCCTTCGACTTCAATATATGCGAGCCTATACCCTTCAGATTCCATTTCACGGACCATTCCTATGAACTCTTTTCTCTTTAGATGAGTCCGTAACTCCGACATCACATCAAAGCACTGTTCGATTTCCGCATTTGTACAAGCGTGATTTGGCATATCATTGCGTCCAGAGTTTTAAGAAAAAAGAAGTCGGGCAATTGGAATGTCCATCGACAACGATGCCAAGCCACTCTGCGTGACCTCTGTAATTTTGTCAACTGCGACTAATCCGCTCACTAACTAACGCGAAACCTGAAGATCCCATACCGAACCCGTTCGCTAACACAGCCAAATTTCCCTTTACACCTGTTATAGAAGTTTAGAGGAACGGCGATAGGAGTCGGCTTAGACTGTCAGCGCATCGCACGTAGCTTCCCCTGAAAGAGCTGGACCAACATCATCCTCCATCACTTGTGTACGATAATAGCCGGGCACGATAGGCGTGACATGTTCGTCGAACGCTGAATTGATGGGAATATAAAAACTGGGATGCTTGCCTCAAGACTGGAAAGACTGGGCGAGCAAACGTGGCCCGCCTATTGTGGCGGGGAATTCACGTTCGAATCTTGGAAACGCAAATCCTGTTTAGGCTTTTCCCGGGACATTGAACCGCCTTGCTGCGCCAGGGGCTCTAGGCAGGAGTCGACTTCACGGCGTTCTCCGCCGAATAGAAGGATATGGAAGTGACATCCGATAATGGCCATTGCCGCGAATAGATATGGGGCAAAGATCCCATACAATACGATGGATGCTTCTTTTGACATTAAACCTTTTTCCACTCCTTAATGAGGCATACATCAAATCGCCTCTATCACAATCTATCTAGAATCGGTACTGAAGACCTCCCCCTACCGATATATAATTAATGGAATTGATGTCCCCACGAGGATCAACATACGCACCTTCTATGTCGATCACCCAATTTTTCGTGAGATAGAAGTCCACGCCTCCCCCATATCGAAAAGCCACATCCGTTTCATTCCTTGACGTGCTGCCATTCGAATTGACAAAAACCAGGAATCCGTCGGTTGTGGCGTTCATGGCGCCTACTCCTAACAGTCCATAGGGTTGGATTCGTCCAGTGAGGGCAAAGAACTTACTGTTCAGGGTGGCTGTCCAAGTTTCGACATCTCCCTTGAATTGCTTAGCGTCGAATCCCATGGTCCGCTCTCCCTCGGCTTCGATTGCTATGTGAGGATGAAGACGATAGCCAACCCGAAGGTTGAAACCGAGAGAATCATCGAACGAAAGAGCTCCAGTGCGGCTAAAATTTTCAATGGCGTAAATGCCGCCGGCACCGATATAGAACCCGTTTCGAGCAAACTCAGAAGACTCTTCAGCAAAAGCCATTGACGTACTGAGCCCCATGACACAAAGACTGAACAAAGTGATAATGACATTTTTCATATTAAGAATATCTCCTTATCAAAACTGCTAAAAAAAATGACAGCCCCCTAGTCACCTCAAACTTTTACCTACTCATACCGACTTCCACAATTCCTCTTTTGAGGGGGTTACTGATACATGTTTATATCCTGATGCCCAAAATTTACTGTCAATAGGAATTGTTTGGAGAGGGTAGGTCCGTCTATAATTTCTCTCCAGGTTTTCCAATTTAAGATGGAGGAGCGATATCATGAGTCTTGCGGATGAGACCTGCGTACCCTGCAGAGGCGGAGTGCCCGCATTAGAGCCGACAAAACTTCAAGAATTATTAAAACAGCTCGACAAAGGATGGGAGTTGAACTCGGCCGGTCACATCGAACGCCTGTATACGTTCAACAACTTTGCGGAGGCTCTTGCCTTCGTGAATCGTGTCGGAGAAGTGGCTGAAGCCGAAGGGCATCATCCCGATCTATACCTCGCCTGGGGGAAATGCAAGGTTGAAATCTGGACCCATAAGATAAATGGATTGACTGAGAGCGATTTTTTCATGGCTGCCAAAGCCGATCGCGCCTTCGAGGCCAATAGCTGACAGCCGACTATCAGAAGATGAATCCTAGAATGTTGATAGACCTTGCCTGCTTATTTACGCCACACCAACCCATTCAATAATCGTTTATCTCTTAGAGTCAATTTCCTCATAACCGTGACTATTGAGGAGAAACGACAATCTTCACCGTCTTTCAGAGACTCGTAGGAGAAGCTGAATCAGGCGTTAATTCATCGTTTACATTGACATTTTTGCCTTTGATTAGTACGCTGTAAAGTTGTACAGGAAATAACCGAAAAGTCTTACAAAATGACAAAGTTGGCAAAAAAAATTCGAAAGAGCCGTGGACTGTCTTTAACCTATTGGATGGCCGTATCCTGGTGTGGGCTATGCTCTGCCGTGCCTGCATTCGGACAGTCACCCAATATTCCAGACAGCATAACCTCCCAAGCCAGCGTCTCCTCCGCTCAACCAGAGACTAATCAACCTGCGTGGAGGCATTCTGTCGAAGACGGAATGCTCCAGGACCTTCCGTCTTATCAAATGGCGAAAGAAGCTGTTGTTGAACCGCTGGACTCTCACCATCTCACTCAACAAACCATGGCTGAATCTGTTCAATCTGGCAACAAGATAGATTCACCCTCGCCGTCCAACATTGAGAAAGAATCAACCGTCGCCGAAGCTCAAACTGAATCCGTTTCTGAAATAGAATCTCACTATAACGTTGAACTCACCATTCCCACCCTGGTGAGTTCGTCTCCTCAACCATGGGCTCGCTTTAAGCCAGCAACTGAGCAAGCACTGGCTAACCCCTTACAACGCTATGAGCCCTTGTTCCAACATGACAGACCGTATGCACCTGCAGCACTAACCCATCCCTATGGGAATGTCCCGCTTGTGCTCAATCGGCATGTGGAGCGCAATCTTCATTATTTTCAATATGGGATTCCTGAACGGTTTCAAAGTTACTTAGATCGATACGCGAAATATCAAGGACTCGTCGAACAAATTTTCAAAGAATTTGGTCTACCAACAGAACTCGGACACCTTTCGCTCGTTGAAAGCGGTTTTAACCCACGCGCCTACTCACGCGCCCGAGCCTCGGGACCGTGGCAGTTCATGAAGGCCACAGGTCGAATGTACGGACTTGATGTGACTTGGTACGTGGATGAACGTCGAGACCCCGTCAAATCGACGATTGCCGCCGCCCATCATCTACGAGACCTGTATGACCAGTTCGGCTCGTGGCCGTTGGCGCTCGGTGCTTACAATGCGGGGGGAGGCAAGATCAGACGAGCCATTCGAAGAACCGGCAGTCGTGACTTCTGGAAAATTCGCAATACCTGGTACATTCGGCGCGAAACCAAGGAATACGTTCCACGGTTTGTCGCGGCGACGTTAATTGCCTCACATCCGACTGATTACGGATTTTCCGTCAATCCAGCTGAACCATATGCCTATGATGAAGTGTCGATTCATAAGCGGGTCCATCTCAAGGCTGTAGCCAAAACAACGGGAATATCGTTTGAGGACCTAAGAGAACTCAACCCAGAACTTCGTCGAAGCATCGTCCCGGCCATC
>BQIY01000060.1 GCA_021604265.1 Nitrospirales bacterium | reverse complement strand
CCGCTATTGTTGAAGGATGGAAGGCCGGACTCGGAATCGGAGAGGCCGTTGGTCGCTATATGACTAAACACCCAGGGCAGTTTCCACATCGTCAACGGAGTCTATTGACCGCAGGGAAGAAATTAGGGATTCCCATCACTGTGCATGTCGCCATGGGAACTGACATCATCCATATGCATCCATCGGCTGATGGTGCGGCCATTGGAGGAGGATCGCTCATTGACTTCAGAGCACTGGTTTCACTCGTATCTGGCATGGAAGGGGGGGTCTATATCAATCTCGGATCGGCGGTAATGCTTCCTGAAGTGTTTCTCAAGACCGTAACTTTGAGCCGAAATCTCGGACGTTCATTAAAGAACATTACAACGGTGAACATGGACTTTCTTCCTCACTATCGCCCCCTGACCAATGTGGTGCGGCGTCCGACTCAAAAAGGCGGACAGGGGTATTCACTCGTGGGACACCATGAGATCATGGTTCCATTGCTAGCCGCGGCCATTATTGAACAACTCGCTCCCTAAGATTCTCAATCTTGTCACTCCCTATCCCGCATTCCCCCCTCTGCATCTGCCATTTCGAAAAAACACTTGCAAGATGACTATATTTGCGACAGACTATACCGAATCATATTAATTTCAAATTCAATTAGGCGTACTTATTGCATTCTTACACTTTATAGCTGTTCACAGTTTCTCTTCATGACTGCTTAAGAGGGATATGCCATGAAAAAGAAGATTCTCATTGTTGATGATGACCCCGATATTGTTCTCATGCTCACCGACCGTCTGGAAGGGCAGGGCTATACTACCGTGTCAGCAGCAGACGGGAAACAGGCTATTGATGCCATTGAACTTGAAACTCCACATCTCGTCCTTCTTGATTTGACCCTTCCACGCATGTCCGGACTTGAAGTCCTTCATCATCTATTTCCATTGGGTGACGCGGCTCACCAAGCCAAAGAACATACGGCATCAGATCCTAGCAAACCGACCGTCGATCTGCCTGTTATTGTGATGACAGCTAATGCCACCATTGAAAATGCCGTCGAGGCAATGAAAACAGGGGCGTATGATTTCCTCACGAAACCGATTGACTTTGACCATCTTGAAATTGTGGTCAAAAAAGCCATGGAACGAGAAGTCCTGAAGCAACAAGTGACATCGCTGCGGACAGAAGTAGAAAGCCGATATAACACCATTGTTGGCAACAGCCCGAGCATCCAATCTATTATCGAACTCGCTCAACGTGCCGCATCCTGTGACGCAACCGTCTTACTGCTCGGGGAAAGTGGAACAGGCAAAGAATTGTTTTCTCGCTCCATTCACAAATGGAGCCCTCGCCGTACCATGCCGTTCAGCATAATCAATTGCGTGGCATTAAACGAGACCCTCCTCGAAAATGAATTGTTCGGGCATGAAAAAGGGGCCTTTACCGGTGCTGACTCCCGCCAAAAAGGCCGATTAGAAGAAGCGGATGGAGGGACACTGTTCCTTGATGAAATCGGCGATATGCCCATGACGCTACAAGCCAAACTCCTACGACTCCTTCAAGATCACGAATTCCACCGTGTAGGTGGAAATCGCCTGGTCAAGGTCAATATCCGCGTGCTGGCCGCAACCAATAAAGACCTCAAACAAGCGGTGAAAGAAGGACGCTTCCGTGAAGATCTGTATTTTCGCTTGAATGTCGTAAGCCTTTCCTTGCCCCCACTGCGGGAACGACCTGATGACATCATACCATTAGCCGATTTCTTCTTGGATTTTCATCTTCGAGAGATGAAACGACCGCCACGAACCTTCACGAAAGAGACCATCAAAGCTATGCGCAGTTACAGTTGGCCCGGAAATATTCGAGAACTCAGCAATGCCATTGCGCGTGCCGTCGTTCTCGGCATCGATGAAGAAATCGTTCCCGAACAATTGGGATTAGGTCCATGGGGGATCGATCCATTTCAAGACGGCGAAAATCTGCCCTACCATGAGGCTATTGAACAATATAGCCGGCACATTCTTGAGCAGGCGCTACGACGAAGCAACTGGAGTCAGACAAAAGCAGCAGATCTCCTACAACTCCAGCGAACCTATCTTTCCCGCCTACTTAAACAAAAGGAAATTCAACTCGAATCGACCACGAATTCGTGACAGAGGAGTTCAAAGTTTAAGATTCAAAGTCTCAGGTGAAGAGTCAACACGTTAAACCTGAGACTGTAAACTTGAGACTCATCTTCACACGGTCGCGACCGTGGCAACAGGCACCGTAAAGAAAAACTGACTCCCCTCTCCAACCTCACTCTGCACCCAAATTTTCCCGCCATGGAGCTCCACAAGGCTTTTAGAAATAGCGAGGCCTAATCCTGACCCTCTGGCTTCCACCACGACTGACTCGCCACGATAAAATCGTTCAAAAATATGCGGAACCTCATTTGACGGAATACCACAACCTGAGTCACTGACACAGACCTCTACCATTTGATCTTCTCGCATGCGCCCTCCCACTTGAATATCCGTGCCGGGCTTCGAAAACTTCATCGCATTATTGATTAAATTGGTGAGGACTTGATCGAGCTTATCTCGGTCTCCCAGGATTGTTGGAAGAGGCGCGTGCGCATCGAAGGCCAGATTCAGAGATATTTGACTAGCGACCGGCTGCATGACCTCAACAACTTCATGAGCGAGTTCTTCCACAGATAAGGGAGCACAACTGAGCTGCATCACCCCGGCATCAATTTTTGAGAGATCAAGCAGATCATTACTCATACGTGTCAGCCGCTCAAGATTCCGTTTCACACGCGATAAATAGAAGGATTGTCGTTCATTGAGGCTACCTGTGAGACCATCGAGCATATTGTCGACTAACCCCTTCATGGATGTCATCGGCGTGCGAAGTTCATGGGAGGCAATCGAGACGAACATGGACTTGAGGCGATCATGCTCACGAAGACGTTCGTTGGCTTGCTGTAAAGCCTCGGTCCGTTCCTGAACTCGCTCTTCAAGCGTTTGGTTGAACTGCCCAAGCGCCTGATAGGCGCGGGCATTATCAATAGCCACCGCCACATGATTCGCGATGGTTAGTAACACATCCAGGTCTTCTTGGGTGCATGGTACGTCCCCACCTCGGTCGGCCCCAAGATACCCGAAAACCCTATCTTGGCTTTTCAAAGGAGCAACCATAAAGGACGTTACTCCAATTTTCTGAAAAGCTCGTAAGACCGGTGGGTGTAATCGATCAGCCACAGTTTCGATATCCTGGACCAGGACAGGCTTTCCACGAAGTACGAGATCGGCGCTTATGCTCCGGTCGTCGCGAATAGGAATCTGAATCCCTTTCACGGCGGCTTCTAGTTCTTCCGGCACGCCGGTCACTTGCGAAACCACCCCTAGGTGTTCCTCTGGTTTATAAAAGATCAACGCCATTCGCTCAAACCCTAAGTTGTCGACAAGGAGTTTGAGCACGGTGGTCAGCAACCGGTCAACGTCCAGGGTTGACGCGATCGCAGCCCCCGTCTGATTCAGTGTTGAAAGTTGTGAAACTTGTTTGGTAATCGTCTCAACATGCGTTGAAATCGCATCCTCACGCTGTTTTAAGGAAACGGTCATTTGATTGATGCTCGTCGTCAGTTGCCCAACTTCATCTCGAGTACGCGCTTTGACTGAGTGTGATAAATCTCCAGCCGCAATGTGCTTCGCCACCCCAGCTAATTTGCGCAATGGTTGAATGATTTGATTGGCCAACATGACCGTCAAGGCAATACCGACAATCATGATGAAAATTGCCATGACCGCAACATTCCAGATCATCGTATCAACGGTTTTCATCATCAGCGATTGCGTCAATCCCACATGAATGACGCCATAGACCTCAGATTGTTGCCTGGGCTCGGACATCGAAAAAGATGATTCCTGATCTTCTAATGACAATGTGCCGAATTGGGATTCAGGACTGACCTGCCGTCTCACTGGCAGTGCAAAGTCATACAGTGTTTCCGCCGCTCTTCCCGATTTGCTCAACCTTAATTCTGCATCCGCACCATCGGCCGGAATGCCTAATTGTTCGTTGGACACGGTGAATACCGTGACAATCGGGTGATCATCAGGTGCCGAGAGAGCTGCAGTTGTCAGAGACGGGCTTGGAAGCAACGGATGACCCAGAACCCGCTTCCCAAGGTGTTCCACATCCAAACGTCCTTTGGACTGTCCGAGCAATCGCTCGCCTGTTGGCCCTGTCACAACGACATACACGACTTCATCGACCGAGAGGGCGCCTTCAGCAACCTGCTCAAGAGAAACCGTATCTTGCGTAATGAGACCATACCGACAATTATGAACAAGATTGTTGATCAGAATTGCGCCTGTTTTCCGTAAGGCCACCTCCATTGATGAAGCCTGTTGGTCAACGAAATACCAGCTTAAGCCTGAACAGACCCCAATGATGATCAAACTAATAAACAGGACGAGTTTCGTACGAAGACTAGTGAAGAATGTTCCCGAGGAAGGAAGAGTGCCCATAATCCCATTCGCGCTCGTTTCATAGAATCAGTACATTTTATGAAACCTGGTCAAAATATTCGGTGCAACCGTAATGCCTAAAAAGTTTGCCGTTTTCAAGTTAATGGCCAATCGCAAGGGTTCAGGGGATAGGACTACCCCCGGTGTAAATTTTTGTCCTGTGAGAAATTTTTCGACTAAACGTGCAGCTTGTCTTCCAACATCTTCGTAATTGAAATGCACACTGAGCAACGCTCCCTTACGAACCAGATCAGAAGAAAATCCAATGACAGGAATATTCGCCTCAAGAGTGGTTCGCAAGAGAAAGTCAAAAGATTCTGGAGTCACAACGGTACTATCCGGAAGTAACCACAACGCATCAATGTGATGAACGATGGCACGAAGAGAGCCAGGCACTTCTTTTTCAGACGACACCATTCTTGAAACCAACTCCATCCCCACCGCATTCGCCTGGGATGCCGCTTTTTGCACAATCCTTCCGGTTTTTTGGGAATTATAAATCACTCCTACGCGCTTCGCTGTTGGCAGCACATCCTGAAGGGATTGCATTTGGTCTTCGAAGGGGATCTCTAAGGCTATTCCAGCCATATGCGATTTTGTAAGATTGTATTTCGCAGGATCTAATACCATGCAAAAAATACTTGGAATCGATGGCAGTCCCTGCCTAACCACGAGCGCAGCTTTTAAGCCTACGGCGACAATAATATCTGCTCGTAATAAGCGAACTTTTTCAACAATGGGCTCCCCATGACTTAAATCTCCATGAAGTGAAAGCCGTTCGACATGCCGCACCGTCGGCGAGATATTTTTCAGGAAGGATTTGACGGTTTGATCATAGGACGTAATATCTGAGGACTGGACAATGACAACCGTTTTGGCAAAGGCTGAAGGTGTGAGGAAGCTCCAGTAACATCCCACAAAAATTAGAACCAAGATCAGGAGAGCGGGCCTCCCTTTCCGAGATACCCACTGGTCGATGTTCAACTGATCATGCATACATGACCAAAGAATGCGATAAGGGAACATCAAGCCCTGTATAGGGTTCTTAGGGAAGCCTTTTCGACTCTCTTGAAGCGGGGAATCCAATATCATCATTCCATGACAGTTCCGTGAATCGGATTTTTACTCTCACCATACTACATCATCCCCAATACTTGTACAGACCATCGTGCGATTGGAACAAGGCCTGAGCCATGTCTCATCCGTACGTTTCGTCCTCAATTCAATAGGTAAACTTTGACGGGCATCAATGGTCCTCATGTCTGACCATTCAATTTTTCATGGATTCACCCGTTAGCCTACACGATGTTTCACTTGCGCCAAGACTTTACGAAAAGCAAGTATTATGAGGCCAGACCATTCGTACAAAATTGCGCGGTTAGGAGACGGATTGATCTCACTTCATCACTCTCCGTCACCACTCGTGTTCCCCACTGTGGTTGCCATCCACAGTTTATACAGCGTATGTCGTTTTTCGTTGTGAGGTCAACAACTTGAGCCGTCAGTAATCCACGGCATTTCGGGCACCGTCTCGCAGCAGGGGAGTGCAGACCATGCAGCTTCACATTAGCAGTCCACGTCGTTTGCGCCTCGGTTACGGGAAGTGCACCCGGAATCGACCGAGTTCGACGTTTTCGGGGTAAAGATGATTGAGATAAAGGTTTTTTTTTCATCGAACGTGCTCCTTCTTTCTAGGCTATTGAGAGATCCCGGCACGCAAGCTTCTGCAAACCAATAAGAAGCTGTGCCCCGATAGGAAGAAAAAGCAAGGCTGATGCCGAAGCAGCTTTCTCAAGAAAACGGTTGAAAGAGAACGGTTACAAAAGGGTTTTCATGGTCTTGAAACAACGGACTTCGACCACTTAGGTCTCAACGAATCTGTTTAGATACACTTGTTATCTAAACAGATACACAACAAGTTGCCTGCCATGAACAGGGAGAACTCACGATTTCAATGGCATGAGGTCAATCGAAAGATACGAGAAGATGGCTATCTGCGGAACAGAAGGGAAACAGAGGGAGCAGGTTGAAACGTATATGTTAATTTGAACAGGAGACTTGGAAAAGCTTTCGATCTTCAAGTCGTAGCGCGGTTAGAGCCCTTCCCCAGACACATCCGCTATCAAGACCAAGGAGTTTGTCATGAATATACAGCCCCAACGCTGACCAATGACCAAAAATGACGACTTCATGACTAATTGATCGTCCCGGGGCTTGAAACCAAGGAACGAATCCATTCTCAGCTTGATCAGGCAAACCTTTAAAGGAAAAGTCCGGCGCACCATCAGGTGCACACATCCGTAGCCGCGTCAACACATTCGCGGAAAAACTCAACCGATCATGATACAGCAGATTTTTCGACCAAACAATGTGGGGCTGACGAAAATAGATGTACGGCAGCAACTCAACAAAGTTCTCACTCTGCAGTGCCGCTTCCACCTCACGCGCCAATACCACCGCCTGAGCTGCGGTCCACTGGGGCAAGATTCCAGCATGCAGCATCAGATACCCGTTTTCCAAATGAATAATCGGACGAAAACGCAGCCAGGTAAGCAGCTCGTCACAATCCGGTGCAGAGAGCACTTCCGCCAAGGTATCCTTATGATGTAGCTTGGCGACACCTGACCAGATCGCAAGCAAATGTAAATCATGGTTACCCAGCACCGTGACCGCTGCCGGCCCAAGGTCTTTGATATAGCGAAGCACAGCAAGCGAGTCCGGACCACGATTGACCAAATCCCCCACCAACCACAGTCGGTCGCATGCGGCATCAAACTGTATTCGCTTCACGAGCTTGCGTAAGGCTTTAAAGCACCCTTGAATATCGCCAATCACGTACGTGGACATAACATCTCACTCAACCAATATTTGCAATAACGATGGGAACAACGTAGCGTGATACGAGCGAGGAAACAAGCCCCTTGATGAAGAAATGAGGAATGAGAAATTCTTGATGTTTGACAACATCTTTGTCTTTCAGCCATCTCCCTGGAGCGAACAGCAATGGGCACACATGAGCCGTCTTCCACTCGAGGAAGTGTGGCTAACCGTTAATTCAGATATACGTCTGTTTAGCTGGTTCATCGATGCTGGACCGCAACAGCCTGTGCTGCTGTGGTGTCATGGCAATGCCGGCAACATCAGTCATCGCCTCTCAAATGTTTCAGAACTTCACCGACGTGGCATTTCTGTCATGATTTTTGATTATCGCGGGTATGGAAAAAGTACGGGAGTTCCATCAGAAACGGGATTCTATCAAGACGCCCTAACCGCTTATGACTTCCTGCGCACTCACAAGAATGTCCATCCCAAACGCCTCGTTATTTTTGGACGTTCATTAGGGACATCGGTTGCCGGCGAAGTCGCTCGTCAACGCTCCGTTGCCGGACTCATTCTAGAGGGAGCCTTTCCTTCCATTCAATCGATGGCCGATCATCATTATTTTGGACTACCAGCTCACTGGTTTCTGAATTCACAGTTTAATCTAACCGAAAAACTTTCTGACATTTCACGACCAATCCTCGTGATTCATGGAGAACATGACACCATTGTTCCAATAAAATTCGGGAAACAAGTCTACGAAGCTGCAACATCACCCAAACAGTGGTATCCCGTTCCAGGAGCCAGTCACAACGATGTTCCTGCTGTAGGCGGACGGACGTACTTTCATCAACTGAAGACCTTCATTCAGAACATCGTCTCATGACAACGCAATGGAAACCGCTTGACGCGTTTTGAGACAACTCGCTACCATCTCACCTTGTATGAACAGGCATTCTAGATGCTGAATGTCCCGCATAGACCGAGTCATCATGTACAATACAGTCAATGCCCTGATGGAGACAGATATATGAACCGCCTACTCGAGCCTGAGTTGATGGATGATCCTCAACAAGCACAAGTCTATGCTTCAGCAAACTTTTCAAAAGAAAACCAAGATTTTGTCGATCGTTTCCTGCAATCCTATGGTCACGAGCTAGAAAACGCCCATGTCGTTGATCTAGGGTGCGGCCCGGGCGACATTCCTATTCGCCTGGCTCAGGCCCATCCGACTTTACGAATCACTGCAATTGACGCATCCCAACCAATGATTGACATTGCCCGACGCATGGTGACTGAAGCGACGTTAACTGAGCGGATCGAACTCCGCTGCCAACGCTTCCAAGACGCCACATTTTCAACCCCAGTCGACGCAATCATTTCCAATAGCCTCGCGCACCACGTCCCCAATCCACTGCAATTTTGGTACTTCATCAAAACGACGGCGAAACCAGGAGCTCCTGTTTTGGTCATGGATTTGATTCGCCCGGAATCCACCGAGGATGCCCACGCCCTGGTTGAACAATATGCGGCAGAAGAACCAGAAAAATTACGGCAAGACTTCTATAATTCACTCCTTGCAGCTTTTACCGAAGACGATGTCGCCGCTCATCTTGCGGAACTCAACCTGAGCCGGTTACTCCTTGATGTACCTGACGACCGGCATTGGATCGTTGAAGGTCGAGTGTTTTAATATCATTGTCCATCAAAATGTTTTCCGGGATGTCCTGACTCATGGCTCATGCACGGTTTCACCGAGCAAGCACCAGAATTTTATTAAAACGGCCACACCCCCCACGGTCAGCATCTTGACTCGAGCTGATTGAGGCCTTAATGTAGAGGTCTTGGTTGGGGG
>BQIY01000059.1 GCA_021604265.1 Nitrospirales bacterium | reverse complement strand
GAAAAGGGGCCATTATACTTTTTGGAATTAGCGCATACGCCTTGATGATCGCTTACAGGACAAGCCACGAGGATTCACGTTGCACTCAAGACATAATCACTTCACCGTCCGTTGTTTCCAAGCTTGTCGGCCGAACGGTGAACCTCAATTGACGGTTTGTCGATTGGCCTCCGACTCCTATCTCTCGAAAAGGAGAATGTGGCCTTGACCTATGCTCCGTCATCGTCTTTACCATTCTGCCGCTAAACGATCAATGACTATTTGTTGAACGACAGCCTGAGGCCCCAGCCTAGCGAGGTAGATGGCGGTTTCAGCGATGTCGAAGGGATTGATCTTTTCACTCAGAAGAATTTTCTCAGGTGAAGCGTCGACCAGTTCATCAGCCACTCCAGCCGGACAGATGGCACTGACTTTAATATTGAAGGCCCGACCTTCATCAGCCAGCGATTTTGTCAGAGCCATTATTCCATGTTTAGATGCACTGTAACTCCCCGTCCCCTCCCAAGCTTGCACTCCAGCGACACTCGACATGTTTATGATAAGTCCGCCGCTCTGCTGTTTCATCTGTTGAAACCCCGCACGACAACAGAAAAAGGTTCCTCGTAGATTTGTGGCGATCACGTCATCAAAGGTCTTTGTATCTGTATCGGCCAATTTTCTGCCTCCAAAAATCCCCGCATTATTCACAAGAATATCCAATTGGCCATAATGTCTCACGGTTTGTTGGATGAGTGCGTTCACTTGGTGCTCATCGGATACATCCGTTTGAATGGCATGGGCCTCTCCACCTTTTTCCCGAATACGTGCAACCGTAGATTCGCATAAATGGTGACGCCTCGCAGCAAGAACGACCTTCGCGCCCTCTTCTGCGAAACGCAGGGCCAGAGCTTTCCCAATTCCACTACTGCTTCCCGTCACGATCGCTACTTTTCCATCCAAACGGTTCATGGTGTTCTCTACCCCACAAGTTAGATCACAAAAAGTCGATAGGCCTTCCTTGGCACATCAGTTTCCTCGTTCCATGCTCCCCTCTGTTGGCCTAGCGTAAAATCTTAAAGGCTAACACCTGGGAACCGACAAGATACAGCGAGCCTGCCTTGGTACAACCATTAATCTGAGTCCTGCACGCAACTACCGCCACGCGACCAATGGTTTTGTGGTGAGCATAAATAAAGGGTCTGTTGAAAAAAGCCACCAGCGGCGTTCTCGCCCTCCCGCTGGCCGAACGTCGCGTCACAATCTGAGAGAGCGCCTGCGCTGTGTCAGCCAGTTTATTGGGGGGTGATTCCATGGGTTTCGCGAGAGTCCCGTGCTCACGTATTGCCAGTACGCTCCGCGCGTAAGTCGGACACATGTGATCGTGCTCCCAGAAGAGGGTCCCCCTCACTAACAAAGGATGATGTTCAATAGCTAACGCCCCAAGGATGACCGTGCCCGAGGACTGTAGCCTGGCTGGATGGACTTTTTTGAACCGACCCGTCGCGACTGATCCCCAACGTTTTCCTGGCGAAATATGACCGTTGATATCTTCATTATTCAACACTCCCATAAAGCAAGAGCAGATTCTAGCGCACGCGATTTGAAACCGTTTTCTAGGCTGCTCTGCGCCTTCATGAGTTTGGAGGAGGCCAGAAATCGCGTATTCTCAATGCATCATATATAGTGTATTATATATGATATGAGTGCTGTACTCTTAACGATATTTAACAAAAGGAAGGCTTTGGGGCTTAGTCAAGTCGCGTTATCTGTCCGCTCTGGTGTAAGTTTGCCGACTCTCCAGAGGATTGAGTCAGGAAAGGGAAACCCTTCACTTTCAACACTTGAGTCGCTCATTGCTGCTCTTGACCTTGAATTATCTTGCCATGAACGGTCTATTGATTGGGATGAATTAGCTGCCTTCGGTTTGCCCCTGCAATGTCAAGAAATTCGGCATGTGAGGAAAACGCGAGAAAACTTTTTCATAGCCCTGTGTCGAGCCTGCTCCTTGTTTGACCAAGACAGGCATTTGCCAGATTTTCCTCGCAAAAAAGAAGCTCTCATCGGAACACTTCTTGCCCTAAAGTTACATTATCCCGATCTGTACAAAGAGCTTTGCCACAGGTGTCCTATGGTAGAGCAATTATTCCAGGACACGATCGAGGGAAAGCATATTAAGCTCAAGCGCTTGGCTCTCGCTCAAATCGGAACGTACTTATGAAAGCGATTTCAAAAGAACTCCTTGATCAGTTCTTCGAGCTCGCATCAGAAAAACTCTCTGGTGAATGGATTTTACTGGGTGGCTCTGTTTTGCCGTTTGTCGGAAGGCCTATTCGTGCCACAGTCGATATTGATTTGGCGACAACATCACTGCGAGGAGGCGAGCATCAACTTGAATTGATGGAGATTGCGGAGTCGTTGTCTTTACCGATTGAGGCCGTGAATACGGCCGCCGAATTCTTTGTGAGGAAGATACCCGGGTTTGAGAACAATTTGGTCCATATGTTTTCGAAAGGCGATTTCTGTGTGAATCGTCCCAATGTGAATCTGTTTATCCAACTGAAACTGCCGCGACTGTCTGAATCTGACCTTGAAGACATACTAGAGTTCCTCAAGTTTGCTGGGGAAATCGAAGAACCGATTAATGCGAGTCTTTTGAGACAGATGATCTCGAAAGAGTTGGAAAAAGGAGATCATCGCATGAAGCGCTTGAAAAGTCTGCTCGAGGCATTGCCTGCCGGTTAATGTTTCTCTCTTGTCGCTTGCGCCGCTTCTTTTGCTTCCTGGTCAACGATATCATTGTTGGGGTCTCCGCTATGCGCTTTGACCTTGATCCATTCGATGGAGATTTCTGACGCACGAATGGTTTCTGCATAGTGTTGTGTGAACGTGGTGTTTCTCTTCCAGGCGTGTGTCGGCCAACTCGCGAGTCCCTGGTAATCGTAATACACTCTGATGCTGGTGATGTGTTGGGTTTTGCACCATTCCACAGCCTTAAGCACAGCCATAATTTCGCCGGCGACATTGCGATGTCGCTGGGCGTCCTCAGGAATATCATTGCCTCGATCGCGGTGGATTTCCTGGCCAGCTCTGCGTGCTAAGTAGGCCCACCCAAGAAGGAGTACCCCATTGGGTCTTGGCATACACGAGCCATCAACCCAAACGTCAACAATGTGATTGGCATCATCCGAGCTCTCGGAATTCGAGGTGGACTCTGGGAACGCGTAGGCTTCGGCTTCTTTTTGAGTGGAAAAAGATTTGTACTCAGCCCCGGAGTATTTGATAATCTGCCGTTGACATTCCGGCCAACTATCGAAGACTCCCGTTTGACGTCCACGACGTACACCATAATACTTTTGTTTCATCAGCGATTCATCTTTCAGGTAAACGGAATGTCTTTCATGCGAGATGTCGGGAAACATCTCCTTTAATAGTTGAACGGAAGGAAGTCGCGATCTGTAGCCTGAAAAGAGTTGATGCTTTGTCTTCTTCAGGTATTTGTCCGTTCATTGTAATTTTTTGAGTCGGTCTTTCGCGAGGGCGGCTCGAGTGGATTCTTCTGGAATATGCTCAACCAGGGCTAAGTAGGTTTCATATTCCTCAATGGCTCTTCTGCGGTTGACCGACTCATAGGCTTCGGCCAGATTGTAGCGTGCACGGGCATAGTTGGGTTGTAAGGTAATCGCTCTTTCAAGTAGAGCAATGGCTTCTGCAGGTTTTTTTAATTGAAAGAGCACCGTACCTAGACTGTTGAGGACTCGCGGCGAATGTTGCTGAATTTTTAATGATTCTTCAAGAGCCGATTTGGCTTCGGTGAGCTGTCCTTTATTTCTCAGTGCAAGGCCAAGACGATGGTGGGCTTCAGCTAAACGCTTGGTATCCTCTAGCCCTAACTTGATAGTTTGGCGGTACGCGTCAATGGCAATATCTGGTTTTTCCCCGGGGCACGATTCGAATAACGCAATTTCGCCTCGAGCAAATTGTTGCGTCGCCAGAAACTGGGAGGTTTGTTGTGTAGGTGAGGTTTGACCGGGAGCTGAGCCATTTTTGTTGTCAGCGGGCTGTGACCTGAATTTTCTTTGGGCTCCATCCAGGAGTTGCTCGTAGGGATCAAGAACTACGACTGCGACGAGTAGTTGATGCTCATCGTCGTGATCTTCTCGGATGATGTACTGCGTCGTTGATTTTTCGTCTCCCGTTCGATAGAGCACGACGGTATCGGGTTGAGTGCCTTGTATTAACGAGCTCGAGTTCTCAAAAAATTCTCTAGCTGGAGGAAGCTGTGAGAGCGTATCCCTCAATACAGGATAAGGGTCAAGATTCAGTCCATCTGGATAGGCCGAAACGACTGCGACCAGTGTTTCATCATCATTAAAGAACAACCACTGTTGCCGGTGTGTCGGTGCGGTACTTTCAGCGTACCATTCTTTGCCTGAGCCCCATAACGACTGTTGAAAGGTCTGGCCTGTTTCTCGATTGTGTACCATGTCCGAGGTGTCACACAGTCGAGTGAGGCCAAGAAGATCTAAGTCGCTTGCAGAAGGTGGAAGATTTGAAGGCGGTACGGAGGGGCCGCTGCTACAACTCCCCCAAAATAACAGGAGACCAATGAGTTGTTTGTAATACTTGGTAGATGCCATGACTGAACGTTCTGGAGACAACTATAAATGAAATTGTGTCAGGAGAAATCAGTGTCGTAGAAGCATTGTTGGAAGTACCGAGCACTGTCTCCGCTGGCAACGAGGCTTAGGAGGCGACAGCTCGTGTATTCAAGTCATGTGCGTTGGCATGCCAGCACGCCTGCGCGTTGTAGCTTCGGTGCGTAAACGCGAAGCCTTGGCGTGGGCTGGTGGGCGATACTGGTATCGAACCAGTGACCTCTACCGTGTGAAGGTAGCGCTCTCCCCCTGAGCTAATCGCCCGTGGGAGAAAATAGTAGCACACCGATAGAAGGGGATCAATGAAGTCCCGATTGACCAACCTTGACGGGTGATTCTATGAGGAGTAGTCTGATGTTATCGTGGTCTTCAATGAATGAAGGTGCAAGAACTTGTTGTTTTGAATTTTGTTGGAGGAATGATTATGGAAAAGAAAGAACGTCAGCAGGAAAATCGAAAAGCTGATTCTCCTCAAGAGGCGGATGAGGCCAAGGCTAACCCCAAGGTTGTAGAAACTGGGGAAAAACTCAAGGAAGAAATGGATGAATTGGTTGATGAGATTGACCAAGTACTTGAAGAAAATGCGGCTGAATTTGTCAAAAATTACGTGCAGAAAGGTGGAGAATAAGGCAAAATTGTGTGGTCGACGCCTCTCCGTTTTTTGTGAAATTTTTCCCACTTCCGTTTGACCTTTCCCACTCCTCACAGACTCTATATTTCTCCTGACTTTGCGTTTACTGTACAATAGGGCGTAGCACCGTGATCTATGCTGTTGTGCAGAGATTTTCTTCTTCGTTGCTTTCTATGCGTACGAGGATGAGTGAGAGCTGTTGTCAGTAGGAGAAAACATCGTGATGACTAAAAAATGGAATATGCGCAAGGGTAATTCAGAGTGCATTGCGCAATTGTCTGACCAACTAGGCCTTTCCTCTATCACCGCAACGGTATTGGTGAATCGTGGAATTTTGGAGGTCGAGCCTGCTCGTCAATGGCTTTCGGTAAATTCGCCAGAAGCTCATGACCCGTTTCAGATGGCTGATATGGAGAAGGCGGTGGATCGGCTCCAGCAAGCCATCATACAACAGGAGAAAATTTGTTGTTATGGCGACTATGATGTTGATGGGATTTCGGCCACGTCTCTCTATGTGTTGTTTCTTCAACAACAAGGAGCACTCGTTGATTTTTACATTCCGGATCGCAAGTTGGAAGGCTATGGTCTCAATAAAGACGCCGTCCGACGACTCGCGGAGTCTGGCGTCAGGGTGCTTGTCACCATTGACTGCGGGACAACTTCACATCAAGAAATAGAGCTGGCTCACACTCTTGGACTTGACGTTATTGTTACGGATCATCATCAAATCCTCGGCTCACACCCGCAAGCGTATGCCTTTTTGAATCCACAGCGAACCGATTGTCACTATCCGTTTAAAGGGCTGTGCTCCGGTGGATTAGCCTTGAAGGTTGCGACAGCGTATGCGTTGAAATTTGGAGATGCTAATGGCGATGTGAAGTCGTATACGGATTTAGCCGCGTTAGCTACTGTAGCAGACATGGTTCCGTTGCAGGATGAAAATCGTTGGATTGTGCGAGAGGGCTTAAGGCGGATGGCCGGGAGCGCCCGCCCCGGAATTCAAGCGCTGAAGCAATCGGCTGGGATTCAAGGCCTATGCACGGAAGGGATGGTGGCTTTCCGACTGGCTCCGACGATTAATGCCGCCGGGCGTCTGGCTCACGCTCGATTGGGGGTAGAGCTCTTTACGAGTCAGTCGTTAGAACAGGCGCTTCCCATTGCTCGGCAATTAGACGGCCTTAACCGTCAACGCCGTGACATCGAGCAGCAAGCTGTTTCTGAAGCTGTCAACAGGATTGACGGGAACGATCTCCCCGGGGCTCTTGTTGTTGGTGATTGTGCCTGGCATGTCGGGGTCGTGGGCATTGTCGCTTCTCGACTTGTCGAACGGTATTATCGACCGTCGGTAGTGGTGTCCTTTGACGAGCAGGGATTGGGCCGCGGGTCGGTGCGCAGTGTGCCGGGCGTTGATGTCTGCAGGCTTTTAGCGCAGTGCGAAGATTTGCTGGAAGGATTTGGCGGACATCCCGCGGCCGCCGGTCTCCAAGTTCGCCAAGAACGATTTCCTGAATTCCAGCAGCGGATGTCGGAATTAGCTTCTGCCGCCATCAATGAGGACACTCGAAATCCCGTTTTACAGATAGATGCGGCAGTGGCGCTTCAACATGTTCATCCCCGTTTGATTGGAGAGTTGGAACAGTTACATCCGTTTGGAATGGGAAATCCTGAGCCAACGTTTCTTGGTCAGCATGTCAAAGTGTTAGAGAAACGTATTGTTGGCGGTGACCATTTGAAATTGGTTGTGCGCCAGAATGGTTCTGTCCCATTTGAATGCATGGGGTTTCGGATGGGGGCCATGAAGCATCTGGCGCGACTCGACCATCACCTGATTGATATCGTGTTTGTGCCGGAGATCAACCGCTGGAACGGGATGGATCGTATTCAGCTCCGGCTTCGCGACCTGAGAGTCAAAGATGTGCCTGAGGGTTCTGTATGTTGATGACGTCTATTACGCAAATTGATGAACTGATTCAACAGGTGCGCGCCTATCATCCGGAGGCCGATGTTGACATGCTTCGACGTGCATATGACTATTCTGCTCATGTGCATGAAGGGCAAATGCGGCAGTCCGGTGAGCCTTACCTTCAGCACCCATTAGCGGTTGCCGGTATCTTAGCATTTTTAAAATTAGATGTACCGGCCATTGTGGCCGGTCTGCTGCATGACACGGTCGAGGATACCGTGGCGACACATGCCGAATTAGAAGAGCAATTCGGGAAGGATGTGGCGAGACTTGTCGATGGGGTGACAAAAATTGGACAGATCCCCTTCAAGTCACATGCGGAAAAGCAAGCCGAGAATTTTCGGAAAATGGTGTTGTCGATGGCCGACGATATTCGCGTGGTCTTTATTAAGCTCGCGGACCGTCTTCACAATATGGAAACGTTAGAACATTTATCCGAAAGCAAGCAGAAACAGATTGCTCAAGAGACGCTTGAAATTTATGCGCCACTCGCCAACCGGTTAGGGATTAGCTCGATCAAGCAAAAACTTGAAGACTTATGTCTTCTATATTTGAAGCCTGATGCCTATGCCATGCTCAAGTTGCGTGTGGCCAAACGAGATGAGGAACGGCAGGAATTTCTCGCCATGCTTGTTGATATGGCACGGGAGGCGTTGGTGCAAGCAAACTTGCCCGGTGATGTGCAGGGCCGGCCCAAGCATCTCTACAGCATTTATCAAAAAATGGAGCGCCAATCCATTACGTTCGAGGAAGTGTATGATCTCTCGGCAGTCAGAATTATTACCGATTCAAAAATGAATTGTTATGCCATTCTCGGCTTAATCCATTCATTGTGGCCGCCAGTTCCCGGACGTTTTAAGGATTATGTGGCCACGCCGCGTGCGAATCTTTATCAATCGCTGCATACCACGGTGGTAGGTCCACAAGGGGAGTACGTCGAATTTCAAATTCGAACGGAGGAGATGCATCGAATTAATGAATATGGCGTGGCGTCTCATTGGCGGTATAAAGAGCCCGGCGCGGTAACAGGGAAAGACGAGAAGGTCTTTAGTTGGTTGCGGCAGTTCGTGGAATGGCACAAAGACCTTTCCGATAACCGTCAATTCATGGATTCAGTCAAGCTGGATTTGTTTCACGATGTGGTCTTTGTTTTTACCCCGCTTGGCGAGGTGAAAGAAATGCCGGTGGGTTCGACGCCAGTCGATTTTGCGTATGCCATTCACACGGAAATCGGCGATCATTGTGTCGGCGCTAAAATTAACAGTAAGCTCGTGCCGCTTCGGCATAAATTGAGTAGCGGCGATATGCTGGAAATTCTGACGTCGTCTGCGCAGGTGCCTCATAAAGGATGGTTGAAGTTTGTTCGTACGTCTCGAGCGAAGGCGAAGATTCGTCATTGGTTTAAGATCGAGGAGCATAAGCGGGCTTTAGATATTGGTCGCCGATTGTTAGAGCGGGAGTTCCGTCGTCATGGTTTGCCGACGGCTCAAACGTTCAAGTCTGAGCGCCTCGTGGAAATCGCGAAAGACCGGGGCTTTGATGTCGTTGATGAACTGATCCGGTTGGTCGGGTACGGAAGGCTTTCAGCAAGTCAGATCACAAATCAATTGGAAACTCCCAGCCATGTGAGTCAAAAAGTAGAGCTTTCTGGCGTTGTTGCAGAAGGCGAGAAGATGGTGCCAGCGCATCCGGAAAAATCGGTGAAGGTTAAGGGGGGCAACGACGTGCTGATGCAGTTATCAAAATGCTGCAATCCTGTGCCCGGCGATCCGATTATGGGGTATATCACCCGTGGACGTGGGCTGAGTATTCATACGGTGGGGTGTCCAAACCTCCGTGCTTTGGATTGGGATCACAACCGATTGGTCGAAGCGGATTGGGACTCGAGTATTGCAGGGACTCACTCCGTCAAAGTTTCGGTCTTAACCTTGGATCGTACGGGTGTGCTGGCTGACATCTCTTCCGCCATCTCAGATTGTCA
>BQIY01000058.1 GCA_021604265.1 Nitrospirales bacterium | reverse complement strand
CTTCGGATTTTTCCGAAGGATCGCCGTTGCTATCCAGATATACGCGATGCAGACACTTGGTGTAGTTATAGAGGTCTTGAGCGGTGACTCGTTGCCGGGCCATAGCGAAGGAGGGAGCGAAACCGATAGTTCACATTTGGGGCAAAATTGCGTTCACTATTGTCACCGATACTAGCACAACCGAAAGAAAAGGCAGAACAGAAATAACAGGGGTCGGAAGGAAAAATGAGCGGAGAATTTTTTTAGGAACCCTTCATGATGGTATGTCACAGGACAGGGCCAAAATCAAAGCGGTTCGCCATGCATCACTCATTGCAACCAAAAATCTGCATTTCTCACCTGATCCTTCAAAGTTACTTTACGATTTAAGCTCCGCTCAAACCCATTATGGGATCAATTCCCCCTGTGCATCCAACCAGATACTTTATGTATCTCTTTGGATACCCTAGCGTTCGTCGAGGAGTAGCACCCGCTTTTTACCCTTCCTTCCTCTGTCTCCCAAACGACTGAAAACTTTCTGCTTTCCATAAGTTCCTTTTAATTTGCAGAACTTGGAATGATTCCTGCGTAAAACATGAACATCAATAGGTGCTAGCAATTTCCAAGAGTTTTTCTACTAATATTTGAGATTGGAGGTTCAAAATGTTTTTCAATAAATACAGGTCACTGAGTCTGGGGGGGGTTATTCGTTTTTTCTTGTCCATATATCTCCTTGGAACGTCCTTCAGCCCTGACGCATATGCACAGCACCCTTTTTCCCCATTAGAAGACCTACTCAACAAGAAGATAGAAGATCAAACCGATTTCAAAATGTCAGGACACGAAAAAATGGGTGGTCCGATGATGATTGCGGACCGCAGTGAGCACACCCATCCGGTCCATGAAGCACAGGCTTGTCCCAACGACGCTCCGGTCAAATTCTATGATGTGATTGCCATGCAAGTCACCATGGTGTTGAATCGGTGGGGAGATCGGGATCCAAATGCCTACATGTATGCCTTACGTGACACCATTCCCGCAATTCGTCAACAGGAATCGGCAGCAACTGATTCTCATTTTGGAGAAAATTTTGGCCTCAACCCTGGATTGGGAAACGATCCAATTCAACCGCTTACGATTCGAGCGAACGTTGGCGATTGTGTTCAAGTCACCTTCACAAACCTTACTCACGATCCGGAACCGTCAAAAGGTCATCCTGCAAGTTTTCATGTCCATGGAGCTGATTTCATTCTCACTGATTCTGGAAAACCGGCCCTATCGACAGATCCTGACTCGATAGCCCTTCCCGGCGATGCCATCCACCTTGAATGGTACGTCAATCCAGATTTTTATCAAGAAAACACGCATTATCTGCATTCTCATGGCCCCAAAATGCGTTGGCTCGTCAGCCACGGCTTGATGGGCGCATTGATTGTGGAACAAGCCGGGTCGGAGTATTTCAATGCCCAGGATGGTAGTCCATTGTGTACGACACAACCTGATCACACGGCAACTTGTCAAAGTTCATGGAATGCCATGATCTCGCCCGGCGATGACAACAGCGATTTTCGCGAGTTCACCATGGTGTACCACGAAATTGGCAATGAGCAGTATCTCCCACTCAACAAAGACGGCGACACAAGAAATTTATTCATCGACCCTCTGACTGGAAGTTACAAGCCAAATGGGCGGGCAATTAATTATCGCAGTGAATCGTTTCTGAGACGATTGGGCGAGGCCGAAGTGATGGCCAAGGTGTTGAATCTCAACCCAGGTTCCGAAGTGGATCACACGCCTGATTCTCCCGCCTATCTCCATAATACGGAAGTCGCCAAGGAAATTTGGGACAAAATCAACCAAGGTTTCATTGGAGATCTCAAGCATGTGGCGGATGAATCTCAAGCCTATGGAACCTATGCATTTGGCGATCCAGCTACTCCAATTCCACGCTCGTATGTGGGCGATCCCACCAAATTCCGCGTGGTACATGGAGGCAGTGAGACGTTTCATGTCCCTCACCTTCATGGCGGAGGCATTCAATGGCAGCGACAGCCTGGTGTAGGAAACACGACTGACAACCCCGACTACACGCCCATCGATGCCGGCCTAAAAAAACACTTCACGAGCCGGATGCCCAGTTCTGGCAATGATGCGCAAACCATCGGCCCATCCGAAACCTATGAACTGGAGATTGGTTGCGGCAGTGGCGGCTGTCAACAAGCCGTGGGAGATTTTTTGTTTCATTGTCATGTGGCGTCTCATTATATCTCTGGGATGTGGCATTTTTGGCGTGTCTATAACACCTTGCAAGACAACACGGATGAAGCCACACAAGACTATGATGTCAACAAGACCGATGAATTGGGCAGACTGGCTGAATTGCCTGACAGAAAAGGGCAAAAGCTACCTGCGGTGACATCGGAACATCTCATCGGGAAGACCGTGGACTTTGCAGGACAGACCATACCAGTAACCCATTCCAATCTTAAGGACGTGGTCGAAGTCCAATTTCCGCCACAAGGGCGTCCCAAAACCATGCAAGATGCCACGGTGTTTGATTGGAAACGTCAAGGACATCTGTACTTGAATGAACCAGAAACGAAACATGTTTGGCCAAACTTTGCCTCGCCAAACCCTGGTGAACGGATTGCCATAAGATTTGAGCCTCAAACGGGAAAACTCGCGTATCCAATGCTCCGGCCTCATCTAGGGCGGCGTCCGCCGTTTGCCCCGCACCATGGTCCAGCGCCATTTTTGGAACCTTTGGGCCATGATCGGTCCGAACCCGCATCACCAGGGGTTAATGGTCCAAGCAGCTTGTGTCCCACAAATGCACCTTCCCGACGTTATAAAATTCATGCCATTCAAACGCCAATTCAGGTGACTGACGATGAAACAGATAACAAAGGCATGCTCTTTGTGGTCAAAGACAATGAGGATCTCGCACGGTCCAATCCAGAATATAAAGTTCCTCTGGCTATCCGAGCGAATCAAGGTGATTGTGTTGATCTGATTCTCGTGAACGAGCTGGAGGAAACCGGAGAAGCCGCGGAACTCAGCAAGACCAACATTCATCAACATTTTTTGGCCTTTGACGTCCAAGCCTCGGATGGTGTTATTTCCGGAGCCTCTTTTGAACAATCCCCTCGTCCCATTCACGACGCAGGTATGAGTTTTGCTTTGGTGCAAGACATCGAACAAGGCGCAACGCATTTGCAAATCAATGATACCTCATCGTTTCATCCAGGAACGGTTGTGGCCATCGGAATAGACCAATCAACGGATGTGTTTGAAACAGCTGTGATCAACACCATTAACACAAATGGCAATATTCTTCAGTTCACAAAGCCAATCAAACATGCTCATCAAAAAGGTGAACGCGTGAGTGTGGAGTTCGTTCGGTATAGGTGGTACGCGGAACGTCAAACCGGCGCAAGCTACTTTCATGATCATGTGGATGCGTTACAACGATGGGGACATGGGTTGTTCGGTGCGATTATCGCAGAACCTCGAGGATCCACCTACCACCATCCCAATAGCGGGGAGGAAACCCTGAGTGGGCCTATTATGGATATTCACGTCAACGCAGATCAGGAAGTGGTGCCTGGGCTGAAGGGCAGTTTCAGAGAGTTCGTGGCATTCTCGACAGACCGAACTCAATCAGCAGGAGACCCGACATCTCAAGCTGGACGAAAGCAGAAGAATACGGGATCCATCAATCTTCGAGCAGAGCCACTGAAACCGGGAACAGATCGGGGAGACGGCCCACCGCATTTAGGTTTGAGTAGCGTGACCTACGGTGATCCCATCACACCAATGTACCAAGCCTATACCGGTGATCCCATCATCTTTCGACTGCTGACCACGGCCACCGAAGAAATTCATCCCTTCCATATTACTGGGCATCATTTCCGATGGGAACGCTTCCAAGAAAACTCCCCACCGCTGACGGTGTACGGTGTCGGAATTTCTGAGCGTTTTAATGCATATATTGAAGCCGCAGGTGGTGCGGCAAGAAAACCCGGCGACTATCTTTACTACAACGGGACTCAACGACATTTCCGGAATGGAGCGTGGGGCATTCTCAGGGTATTCAATACCCTTCAATCTGAGTTGCAACCCCTACCGGGGCGTGAGCCATTGAATGGAATCGGGTTCCCAAACCTTGGGAATGTTTCAAAGGGAGATTCTCCTCCATCAGCGCTGGATCCCGGCAATCCCTGTCCCGCAAATGCGTCAGAAAAACATTTTGATATCTCAGCGATAGACAAACAATTTCTCCTGAGCAATCCAGCGACGACTTCTTCAGAATTTGACCAACATGGACGAATGTATGTGTTGGATTCAGATGTCGAAGCGGTATTGAGCGGTGAAATGCAAGCCAACCCGTTGGTGATTCGCGCCAATATCGGAGATTGCATTACCGTTAAGCTGACGAACCGCATGAAGACACACCATGCGTCGTTTCATCTGGATAGTCCGACGTTTGATCCCCAGGGGTCATTGGGTATCACACTTGGGTTGAACCCAGCCCAAACTGTTCCACCGCACGATGAATCAGAACACCCGCCTTCCAGTCGAACCTATCGATACTTTGCGGAGGAAGAGTTGGGAGCGGTGTTGATCCGAGACTTTGGTGATCCGTTAACGAATGGAGCCAAAGGCTTGTACGGTGCGCTCATCGTTGAACCCCAAGGCTCGACGTATGTTGATCCAATCACTGGTGAACCCTTGGCCAGTGGAGTGACAGCTGTCATTCAAAACCCCGATCTGCCGGATTACAGGGAATTTGCGCTGGTGTATCACGATGCGGATCCAGATATCGGCACCTTTGTTATGCCCTACGACGAAGAAATTGACCAAATGACGCTGGTGAATTACCGGGCAGAACCACTGAAGAAACGTCTGAATCAATTTGGAATTGTGTTAGATAGTGATCGGTTTAAAAACTCAGAGGACATGAACACCGCCCGCGCGGTGTTCAGCAACCACAATCCATTTGAAGATCCAACGACCAATGTTTTCGAAACATTTGCTGGCGATCCTGTGAGATTCCGCATCATTAGTGGATACAGCGAACAGCCACAAATGTTCTCTCTAGAGGCACATGAATGGGAATTAATGCCTCAAATTCCAGGGTCCGACCGTGTTAGCTCACGGTATCTGCCTTCTTCTGGAGTTCTCAACATTGAAATACCGAGCGCCGGTGGACCAAGCCACCACACGGGCGATTACATGTGGAGTAATCACCGGCAAACACACCAAAAGATCGGACAATGGGGGTTACTGCGTGTCCTCCATCCAGGGGATCAAACACACCTCAAACCATTAGCCAATTCCAAACCATGAGGATGGCCACATTTACAAATTGTCACACTGATATGCCTAGAGGAGTACAACCATGTCCAATAACCTAAATAATATGTCTGACTTTGATTTGGTGAACCCTGATTCAATTGACCCCGTGCTCAGTCAAGCGTTTAAAAAGGATATTCGGGTTCCTAATTCGAATCCTGTCAAAAACAAAAAACCGAACCTTCATGTGGGAAAGCTCAAGACGACCGCTTTCGAGAAAGCCAGAAGCATGAGAGGCTTTCCGATTACAGGAAATATCCGATCTTCCTGGGATGATTTAGAGCTGGCATTGGAAAATTTAGACCGTGCGGCAAGAATGGCCGGGCACCAACCCCTAACCGATTTGACGGCAGCTAAGGAGGCATGGGCTATTCTTCGTGGGACGACTCAAGGTAAAGTTTACGACGGATTTCCCTTGCTAAACTATAATTTTGCTCATACGAAATATTCAGACATCAACAAAGGAAAAGGCCTGACTCCCGATCACGTCCCAGGCGAGTACAAAATGAAACGTCTCAAAGATACCGGTAAGACCGTGAAGAGCCTTATCGATGGGAAACAACATAAGATTTGGGACGTCACCATCAATATGTTGTGGACAGGACAAAACTTTGATTCCGACACCTTTCTGCTTCGGGTGCCCAAACAGGCTCACAACTATGATGAGTTTCAGATCAACTGGCGGGTGTACTCGATGATTCAAGAAGATTTGGCACCGACGACAGTTTTAAATGACGCCGCTGGGCGAATTTTCCATGGGCTTGACAGTACTTTCCTCTCTATGACCAACGGAAGCTTAAATGAAATAACCATCAAATATCCTTCAATCATCAACTTTAGAGGCCTTTATAACTGGGGATGGGGCGCTCATCCCCCACGCATCCAATTCCTGCAACCCGTCCGCGAACAAGAGGCTAAGCAAGGCGGGAAAAATGGCTGGGACCCGTTCTCATATTCGTTTGTGACAAGGAATAGAGAGGACCAGACCATTGAAAATATTGGGATGGCTTCTCCAGAGAAAAAGGCCTACTGGGTAGCCGAGCAGGCACTCAACGGAACAACAGGATCTGAAATTGCTCGAATGCTCAATGAACGTAACACGACACCAAGGGGTGTGTTTCATGAATGGGTAGCCCTATCAAGAAATCAACGTCAATTACCCCCGGAAGCATGGGAAACAATCAAAGACATGCCTGGCGTCATTCCTGAAGATCGAAGGATTGGTCCTTTCGATGCGGTTCTCGCATTTGTCAACAATAAGCTCTATGGCATTACTCGCGGTGGTCAACCAAACACCGATGGAAAAAGTGATGTCATTAATGACTTCCAACAAGGAGATGTGACAAAAGTTAAAGTCATTAACCTTGATCGGCACACACACTATTATCGAAATGTAGATTTTGGGGCTCGTTATACAGATGATATAAAAAAGACGTTTGGAAATGGAAAGTTCAGCTTCGACAAAATGAACACGAAACCGAACTATGGTGTCCCAAAAGTGATTGAAATGCAATGGCGAACCGGCTGGGGTTATGTGCCGCATCGTGGCATTGCCAAACAAGGAGGAGTCTTCCCACGAATTGTCGATCGGTTGCATCTTACGCCATTTCTTGATCAATTCGGGGAAAAACATGTGGGATATATCTTCAAACATAATGTGAGTGGATATTGGCGTTTCGACCCACCAGAACCTATTCGAGCCGGCTCTCCAGAAGGGGAAGATCCGATTAATCCGGATCGAGATCCGATTGATGCCGGAGATCCCTTGAAGGATGAGGATGGACGAGACGGAGTCCTTATGGGGTTCAACACAGAGGCCTTTGGTGTGGCCAAAATGCCGGAAGAGGAGTTGACACATCATCCCAATCAAGAAGGTTTTCCAACCCAACAGTTCCCAGGATTCTTAAGAAACCCCGATCCCAACGGTGGCGATCTAATTCCTCCGACACCCGCGTGGAAACCCTATATCGCCCTGAATCCGGCCACAGGAGAGCTCGAAGATGATGGGGGATATTGGGTGGACAAGACCTATCTTCACGGACGACCAGTCAAAGGCCATTCGTCCATTGAAGCCAACATTGAAGCTCCTCGGGCAAGCGCCCAGTTATTCTATAACTTCGATCCCTGCTTTCACGATAACGCCATCTTTTCATGGCACCCGAGTTCCGATGCCGCTCGATAGCTTGAGGATATTTCTGCCTAAAAGGAGTTGTTATGAAAATTTTCGAATATCTATTTAACCAACCTGCAGGCAACACCAATATTATCGACAGCAGTGGTCTCGGCAACATCGCTACGATCAACCCTGTCCGACCTTGCACCACCCCGGCTGAGGCCGTTTCTGGTTTTTCACCTCCTGGCTAAGCCTATAAAATTTTAAAGGGTCTTCGTGTAATCGAGTGGGTAGATTTATATCTCTTTAAGCATGCAGGTCAGGATTTTCAATCGAAGGTATTCCTCATCCCGTAGACCATAGGCTCGCCTCTGGATGAGCCGAATCTTGTTGTTTAACCCTTCCACGAACCCAAGAGCAACCTTGTTCTTCGGCCGGCTGTCAGCCGCAATGCCGTCCCAGTGCCGCTCGATCATTTCAGCGAACTTCTCGTAGGGCTGAAGCCGTTGCCATCTCAAGGATTCTTTCCAGTGATCGAAGAACCTCCGAGCCCATCCCTCAGTCTGGTAGCTCCACAGTTGGCCGAAGGTCTCCTTTAACAGGTACGCCGTCTGCAGACGTTTATTGGCTCCCAGAAGCTTCTTCAGCGCCTTGCGTCCATCCAAGGTGAGGTTCTCCCGGTTCGATAACAGCGTAGACTTCTGCCCCTTGATGTAGGAACGGGCTTTTCCAGAGAGCCGTCGATACTCCATCTTTCTGACCTGATCCAGGGCTGCCCCCAGATGCTTCATCACGTGGAACTTGTCTTACAGGATCGCCGCCTGCGGCGCGTTCGTCCGTGTGGATTTCTCAAAGGCCTTCCACATGTCCATCTCCGCTAGCCGGATCCCGGCCCCCTTCTTGTCCCCCAACCATATATAGAATGAGTCCAAGCTCTCCGCAGACCGGTCGTGGCCTCCAAACCAGAGGGGGCGCCGCCGTTCTAAATCGCTGACGACGATCCGGTACGTATGCCCCTTCCGCAGGGAGATCTCGTCGATCCCGAACACTTGCGGAGCCGGAAGGCCGGTACGCTGGAGTTGCTCCTCCATGTATTGCTTCTCTAATCGCTTCACCGTGTGCCAATCCAGATGCACGTCCTTGGCCACGTCCTTGCTACTCATGGAACGGCACCGTCGCCCGACAACCAACACAAACCGCTTCGTGTAGAAGGGGTTGTCGGACAGCCAGTCCAGCCGCTCCCGCTTCACCTTTCCGCACCGCCGGCAGGAGACCCGCCGCACTGCCACTTCCAGATAAATTCGCGCATCCCCACAGGTGAGGTCCCGGACAAGCCGCGTCTTGCTGTCGCAGTAACTCCGACACCCCGTACCGCACTGCCCGCAAACCGTTTTTTTGACGCCGCTCCAGCTGGATAACACGGGCGCCCGTCAATAAACACCGTGACGACACCCGAGCTCTATTAGTTACCCACTCACTTCTTCGATGAGCCGAAATAATGAAGGGCAGTTACAGCTGCAGGTTAATCAACTAAATGGATTGGTTCAAGAACTTCGCTTGCAAAACCGATTCCGCAATTCCTTACGGCCACGGTAGCCCAAAAAGCTTGACCTAGAAAATTTACGCGCGCGCTTCAGATTCTGGAGCACCCGAAGGACTTAAACAATAGGAGAACCACAACAGCTTCACAAATGAGCTGACCCCGGATTTTTCCGAAGGATCGCCGTTGCTATCCAGATATACGCGATGCAGACACTTGGTGTAGTTATAGAGGGCCCTTGAGGACTACATGACACGAGCACACAATTCGCAGTACGGTGACTCATCAGGTTCGTTTTAGCATTCGCGGGCAACAACGCGTTTGCGCAAGAGGCCAAGCTTTATGACGTGATGGATGAACCCGGTATCGCCCAACCTT